>DAOWHZ010000098.1 GCA_030641105.1 bacterium
GTTCGCAATGACATATTATTTGTATATTTGTAGGAGATTTGTTGATTTGTGGGAGTTAAAAAAATATATGAGTAAAAAAGTTATTTTCAGTAAAAAAAATGTTCTAGTCACTGGCGGAGCCGGTTTTGTTGGCTCTCATCTTTGTGATGAATTAATTAAAACTTGCAAGGTAATATGCCTTGATAATTTTTCTACCGGAGACGAAAAGAATATCGACCATTTATTGGCTGAACCTGATTTTGTATTTTTGCGCCATGACATTACTGAACCGATTGATTTAGAAAGCTTGCCAGAGCTGCAAAAATTCAAAATCCAGTTTCAGGGCCTTCAGGAAATTTATCATTTGGCCTGCCCGACTTCGCCAATAAATTTTGAAAAAAATAAAATAGCCACACTATTAGCTAATTCTTACGGCATGAAAAACGCGCTTGACTTGGCGGTTAAGTATAAAGCGAAATTTTTGCATTTTTCTTCATCAGTTGTTTACGGGCCAAGGCGCGAGGGCAACAAAAAGGTTGTTGAAGATGATATAGGTCTGGTTGATTTTTTGTCAGAGAGAAGCTCTTATGATGAAGGCAAAAGATTTGCTGAAACCATGGTATTAAATTATAGGCAGGCGCATAATATTGATGCAAAGATTTTTCGTGTTTTCAGAATTTATGGCCCGAGAATGAAATTAGACGAAGGTCTAATGATCCCGGATTTTATTAGCAATGCTTTAGATAATAAAGATTTAGTGATCTTAGGTGATAAAGATTTTTCATCCTCTTTTTGCTATGTCAGCGATGTAGTTGACGCGAGTTTAAAAATAATGGAAACTGATTTGACAGGCCCGCTTAATATCGGCTCTGATGTTGATATTAATGTAACTGATATTGCCCAGAAAATTATTAACGCGCTGGAATCAAAGTCAAAAATAACTTATGCTGATAAATTTTTATTTATGACACCTCTTTGCTTGCCGGATATTGCCAAAGCCCGCAATGATTTGGGATGGATGCCGATTGTTACTTTGGAAAAGGGGCTGGAAAAGACTATTGAAGATCTGCGGGCGAGCAAAATGTTGAAGGGATTGGGACGAAATGTATAATCCAAATCAAATTAATAAATATAATCCAAATCTACAAATGCATCCAAATGCCGCAAATTGCTACAAATCAAATTAAAAAAATCGGATTATCTATATTTGATTTGTAGCTATTTAGGGCATTTGGATGCATTTGGGGATTTGGATTTATAGATATATGGATAAAGTTATACATAAGGAATTATCATATAAAATTACAGGTTTATTATTTAAAGCTCATAGTGATTTGGGTCGTTTTAGAAATGAAAAACAATACGGAGATTATTTTGAAGATTTATTAAAGAAAGAAAGCATAAAATATATTAGAGAGTATAGATTTGAAGATCAGCAGTATGGGAAAGGTAAAGTAAGATGTGTATGCGATTTTATTATTGAAGACAAAATTATTTTAGAATTCAAAACTGTAGATTACATTACTAAAAATGATTATTATCAAGTAAAGCGATATTTAGCAACACTAAATTTGGAATTAGCGATATTAGTTAATTTTAAGCAATACAGATTATCGCCAAAAAGAGTTTTAAATAGTGATTATCGTAATTCGAATGTTCCGAATTAATATTTTACAAGGCACCTCGGGATTCTAAATACGAATTACCCGAGTAATTTATTTGATTTGTAGCTATTTGGGGCATTTGGATACATTTGGGGATTCGGATTATTTTTTATGAAAACATTTTGCATCATCCCAGCTTATAATGAAGAAAAAACTATTGTTGAAGTTATAAACAGCGTTAAGCCATTAGTTGATCAAGTGGTTGTGGTTGATGATGGCTCTGGTGATAGGACTTTTGAGCTGGCTGAAGCGCGGGATGTTACAGTATTGCATCATATTATAAACAGAGGACAAGGTGCGGCTTTAAAAACAGGCACAGAGTATGCTTTGCGAAATGACGCGGATATTATTGTTCATTTTGACGCTGATGGCCAGTTTTTAGCCAGTGATATGAAAAGTGTTGTTAAGCCAATAAAAGATGGAGTTGCTGATGTTGTTTTTGGTTCTCGTCTTTTAAATAAACAATCAGACATTCCTTTTGTTAAAAAAAATATTATTTTACCCTTAGCAAAATTTGTTAATAGAATATTTTTTGGCATAAGAATGACAGATCCGCAAAGCGGATTTCGCGCTATGTCGGCTCAAGCCGCTAAACAAATAGATTGGCAACAAGACAGAATGGCTCATTGCTCGGAAATTTTATTTGCCGCGGGAAGGCGAAACGTCGACGTTTCGCCTTCCCGTGGAAATTTAAAGATTAAGGAAGTGCCAATAACAGTTATTTATCATAATTTTGGCCAACGGCTTAGCGATGGTTTTCGGATTTTAAAAGATTTGTTTTTAGCCAGACTTATAAATTGATGATTTAAAATTTAAGATTTAAAATTTATAAATAAGAAAGATTTCAAGATAATAATAAATCTGAAATCTTAAATCTTAAATTATTTATGTTTCAACAAACAATTGCTTTGATAATAATAGCTTTTTTTCTAGCAAGACTTTTTTGGCAGAAACAAAAAAAGCAGATTGGAGCCGGAGAATTTATTTTTTGGCTTGTTTTTTGGCTGTTAGCCGCTATAGCCATGATATGCTTAAAATGGATTGACAGATTAGTGGCTGGTTTGGGTTTTTCAGCCATGGGCATAGAAGTGCTCCTTTATATAGCCGTGGCTATTTTATTTTATTTTATTTTTAGGTTAAGATTAAGGTTAGAAAAGATTGAAAAAGATATAACTAAGATTGTTAGAAATATTGCGCTTAAAAATAAATAATAGAGTTGATAAAATTAAAATATTCAGGCAATTTTCAAGCTTTTTGTTAAATTAGTTAAATATGTTAAATTAGTTAATTTAATAATGAACCAAGAACTAATTTAACGTATTTAACTAATAACAAAAATTATTGCAAAATAATTCAAACATTAATTATTATTAATAGGCTGTTCATGCATTAACGCGTGAAGCTTCATTAATTATATGAACGCAAAAGACATGATTATTGATTTCATCAATGACATTTTTGCAATTATTTTAATCGGCCTTTGTATTATGTTTTTTATTATCGGAGACCGTTTTGAAGCGTTTGGCCAATTCATGAAAGCGCTATTTCCTTTAGCGGTTTTTGTAATTATTTTTTTAGTTAAGTTTAGAATCAATAGGATGCAGTTGAAGAAAAGAGAAAATGAGAATAATCCAGAAATAGTCTTGCGTATAACTTATGTTGATAAATTAATATTTGATGTTTTAATCTATTTATTGCCAATAATAATAGTTGGCATCGCTTTTATTGCTAATAAACAAATTACTTTAGTGGATATTTTTCAAGCCATAGCTGCCTTTTTAATAATGTATTTTTGGCAGAGAATTTTATTTAAAAAGGAAGGTTAGATTATTAATTTTAAATACCATTCGTATTATAAGGTTGAGATTGGCTTAAAAATGAAACGTTTTTTATATAAATACCAAATTTCAAATCCCAAATAACAAACAAATCCCAAATAATAATGTCCAAAATTTCAAATTGCTAATAACATTAATTTTAGCTCTTTAAAGTTTTGGTTTTTGGAATTTGAAACATTGAAATTTATTTGTTATTTGGGATTTGAAATTTGGGATTTCAAAAATTGAACATTTCATTTTCGTATCAATATTAACCATTATATTTCTATGAAAATTGCGCAAATAGTCTGTACTTTTCCGCCATATAAAGGCGGCATGGGCAACAGCGCTTATCAGTTTGCAAAGGTTATGGCAAAATCAGGGCATGATGTAACTGTTTTTACACCTAATTATACCTTGCCCCTTGTCCGATTGCGCGGCCAGGTTGGCCTAATCCCTTTTCTAAATAGGAGAGGGGAATTTACAGGAGAGAATAAAGTGCGGGGAGTAAAAATTATTAGATTAAAACCATTGTTCAAATACGGAAATGCGGCTTTTTTGCCGCAATTATTATGGCGATTGAAAAATTATGATATTGTGCATCTGCATTACCCTTTTTACGGAGCGGCTGAAATTGTGATGTTAAGAAAAATGCTGTTTGGCAAAAAAATAAAATTAATTGTTCATTATCATATGGATTCAACAGCAAAAGGGATTAAAGGGTTTATTGTTAAAATTTTCCGATTATTTGTTTTGCCAATTTTATTAAAGCAAGCTAAAATCATCACTTGCGCTTCATTGGATTATGTTAAGCATTCTGTTTTAGCTAGTTATTATAAAAAACATCAAAAAAAATTCAGGCAAACTTTTTTTGGCGTTGATTTAGAGCAATTTGTGATTTATCATGACCATAAAAATAAAGAGAGAAAAAACAAAGTTGTTTTATTTGTAGGCGGCTTAGATAAGGCGCATTATTTTAAGGGGTTGGAAAATTTATTAAAAGCGATTAAAATTGTCAGGCAAGATTTGCGTGATGATGTTTTATTAAATATAGTTGGCGAAGGTGAGCTAAAGCCATATTATAAAAATTTAGCAAAACAGTTAAAGGTTGCAGAGCATGTTCACTTCGCAGAAAATGCGGACAATAATAAGTTAGTTGATTATTATAATTATTGCGATGCAGTGGTTTTGCCGTCAGTTAACCAGGGCGAGGCGTTTGGCTTAGTTCTGCTTGAGGCCATGGCCTGCGCCAAGCCGGTTATTGCTTCTAACCTGCCCGGGGTTAGGAGCGTTTTTAAAAATGGCAAGCATGGCTTGTTGGTCAAGCCCGATAATGTAGCTGATTTAGTTGATAAATTAAAAATTATTTTACAAGATAGTGTGTTGGCGGAAAAAATGGGGCAGGCGGGCAGGAAGCTGGTTGAAGAACAATATACATGGGGGAAGGTGGGTAAACGATTGGATTTGATTTATCGCCATATTTGTTAAATGTGTTTTAAAAGAAAATGAGTCAGCCGTTTTTGGCTGACCCATATTTTACTTGCATTGTTTATGTTTTTTCTCAAATTCAATGACTGTTTCCCAATTAACATTTTCGATCATTTTGCGACATTTTTTACATGTCGCATTAAAAGTTGCTTTACACACGCATCTATCGCCATTGAGTTCCTCGAGCGTGATTTTGGATATCGAGATAAAAATACTTGAAAATTTCTTTAATAGTTTTTTACTACAAAGCATTTCTACACATATACAATGTACGTTATATTGAATACCCATTTTTTATTACCCCCTTTTTTTTGAAATGATCGTAAATTTTATTTTAATTTTAATTCAATTTTAATATTTTGTCAAAATGAAAATTTGTTTAATTAATAATTTATATAAACCATACAATCGCGGCGGAGCCGAGCGAATTGTTGAACTGATTGCGCAAGGCCTGCAAAGTCAGGGCCATGATGTTTTTGTGATAACCACAAAATCGCGTAACGCACAACGTGTAACCCCGCAAATGCTCCGCAAAACGGGGCAGGCGCGTAATGCTCAGCAGAAAATTTATTATATAAATGCTTTATATTATAATCTTGCTGTTTTGCCTAAATTTTTACGGCTGTTTTGGCATTTGGGTGATATGTTTGATGTTGGCAGTTACTTTAGAGTAAAATCAATTTTAAAAAAAGAAAAACCGGATATTGCAATGACGCATAATTTAAAAGGTGTTGGCTATTTGATTCCTAAAGCTATAAAAAGTTTAAGCATAAAGCATATACATACTTTGCATGATATTCAATTATTGCATCCGTCTGGTTTAATGATTTGTGGCAAGGAAAAACAGGTTGATAGTGTTTTGGCAAAGATGTACGCGAGTATCTGTCGTTGGCTCTTTGGTTTTCCAGATATTGTGATTTCACCGTCTAAGTGGTTAATGAAGATGCATACGGATAGAGGGTTTTTTAAGGAATCAGAGAAGGTGGTAATTTTTAATCCCTACCCCTCACCCCCCTGTCTGCGCAGGCAGGCAACCCCTCTTCCGCTGCGGCGGGAGAGGGGAGTTGAAATTCAAACTAAAAATGGCAAATTCAATTTTTTATATGTCGGCCAGATTGAAGAGCATAAAGGCGTATTATTTTTAATTAAAATTTTTAAGATGCTACGCGAGGATTTAGAAGATGCAAACTGTGAGTTAATAATTATTGGAGATGGTTCAAAATTAAAACAAGCTCAAAAATTAGCTGGTGATGATAGCGGGGTAAAATTTTTAGGCAGAGTTGGTAATAAAGACTTACTGATGATGATGCAGGAATATAATATTTTAGTTGTGCCGTCCTTATGTTATGAAAATTCTCCAACTGTGATTTATGAAGCATTAAGCGCTGGTTTGCCTGTTATTGCTTCGCGAATTGGCGGTATTACAGAATTAATCCATAAAACAGCAGGAATTTTGTTTAAGCCGGATAATCACGGTGATTTAATGTATCAGATGAAATGGGCCATGGAACATAGTGAGGAGTTGCGGGAAATAAGCGAGACAGGAAAAGAAAAAGTTAAGCAATTTGGGCTTGATTTTTATATTAAAAATTTGGTAAAAATGTAGAATTTGAAGTAAATAACAAAAAAATAATGAAGGCGAGGTTTGCAAACCTCGCCTTCATTATTTTTTTGTTATTCGCTAGGCCTTATTTTATTTCCTAAATAATTAATTTTCAATCTTAAATCTAAAATCTTAAATCTAAAATTCAATTACCTCACCTTCATCATCACCCGATCATGAGCTCCCAGATCAATAATAATTTTATCTCCTTCCTTAACTTTGCCTTCAATAATCTCTAAAGCTAATTCATCAAGTATCATATTCTGAATAATTCTTTTAAGCGGCCGGGCGCCAAAGGTAATGTCATAGCCCTTTTCAGCTAACATTTTTTTAACCTTGCAAGCTATTTTAATGGTAATATCTTTATTTCTTAACCTTTGCTGCACTTTAACTAATTCCAAATCAACAATTTTAGCCAGAGCTTGTCTGTTTAAACTTTTAAATATAACAATTTCATCAATGCGGTTTAAAAATTCTAACTTAAAATGCTCTTTTAAAATTTGATCAATTTTTTCTTTCATTTCCTGGTCCCGCATTTGCAATGCTTCTTTTTCATCACTGCCGTCAGAAAAGCCGATTGAATACTGCTTTATAACTTCATTGCCCAGATTAGAAGTCATTATTATAATAGTATTTTTAAAGTTAGCAGTCCGTCCTTTAGAATCTGTTAACTGCCCGTCATCTAAAATTTGCAGTAAAATATTAAATACTTCCGGATGGGCTTTTTCTATTTCATCAAACAAAATCACGCTATAAGGCCGGCGGCGGATTTTTTCTGTTAATTGGCCGCCTTCATCATAGCCGACATAACCGGGAGGGGAACCGATGATTTTAGATACTGAATGCTTTTCCATAAATTCACTCATGTCTAACCTGATTAAAGCCGCTTCGTCATTAAATATAAATTCCGCTAAAGCTTTAGCTAATTCGGTTTTGCCAACACCGGTAGGGCCGACAAACAGGAATGAACCTATTGGCTTTTTTTCTTCACCAATGCCGGCGCGGGAACGGCGAATGGCATTAGCCACTGATTTTATGGCTTCACCTTGGCCAACGACCCGCTTCTTAAGATCTTCTTCCGCCCTAGCTAATTTTTTAATTTCAGATTCCAGCATTTTAGAAACCGGGATGCCGGTCCAGCGGGCAACAACTTTAGCAATATCTTCCTGATCAATTTCTTCTTTTAAAATCCGCTGCCCGGCTTTTTGAATTTTCACCAATTCCGTTTCATACTTTTTAACATTTTTTTCTGACCGAGGAATTTTAGCATAACGGATTTCAGCCACCAAGGTTAAGTCATCGCCCTTGCGCTCGGTAATTTCCGCCTTGGCTTTAAGCTCATCAATCTGCTTTTTAGCTTCTCTGATTTTAGAAATTATTTCTTTTTCATTATTCCAATGCAGTTCAAGCTGGTTGGCTTTTTCTTTGAGTTGAGATAACTGTTTATTAATGCTTCTTAATTTACAAGATGATTTTTTGTCTTTAATCAGCCCGGCCTTGGCAATTTTTAATTGTTTGATTTTTCTTTTAAGTTCATCCAGTTCTTCAGGCATGGAATCAATTTCCATGCGCAAAGCTGAAGCAGCTTCATCTATTAAATCAACCGCTTTGTCCGGCAAGAATCTGTCTGTAATATAGCGAGCCGAAAATCTGGCAGCCGCCGTAACAGCATCATCAGTAATACGCACACCATGATGAACTTCATATTTTTCTTTAATGCCGCGCAATATAGCAATAGTGTCTTCAATGCTTGGTTCAGCCACATAAATGGGCTGGAATCGTCTTTCTAAAGCCGCATCCCGTTCAATATATCTTTGGTATTCCTTAGTGGTGGTAGCTCCTATGGCCCGCAGTTCACCCCGCGCCAGGGCTGGTTTAAGCATATTGGAAGCGTCAATTGATCCTTCAGCCGCGCCGGCCCCAACCAAAGTGTGTAATTCATCAATAAATAAAATAATATTGCCTGATTTGGCTTTAATTTCTTTTAGCACGGCTTTAAGCCGATCTTCAAATTCACCCCTAAATTTTGCCCCAGCCACTAAAGAGCCGATATCAAGCGAAATTAATTCTTTATTTTTTAAGCTTTCCGGCACATCGCCGCTGACAATCCTCTGCGCCAGCCCTTCCACGATCGCGGTCTTGCCGGTTCCGGCCTCGCCAATTAAAACAGGGTTATTTTTAGTGCGTCTTGACAAAACCTGCATAATGCGCCTGATTTCATTATCCCGGCCAATAACCGGATCAAGTTTTTCCTGTCTGGCCATTTCAGTAAGATTAATAGCATATTTTTCCAAGACCTGAAATTTTGCCTCCGGGGACGGCGTATCAACCTTTTGCGCGCCGCGCAATTGGGATAATATTTTTAAAACCTCGTCATATTCAACTCCGGACATTATTAAAATTTCCTGTGCCTTTGACTTAATGCTAATTAAGGCCAAAAGCAGATGTTCAGTGGAAATATATTCATCATTCATTTTAAATGCCTCTTTTTTAGCGCGTTCTAAAATCATAGCCACTTCAGATGTGCCTTGCACCGTGCCAATAGATGAGGTCATTGATACTTTTGGCAATTTTTCAATTTCATTAATAACTTTTTTTTCTATAAATACAGGATCAATTTTTAGCTTTTCTAAAATCGGCTTGATCAAACTTTCAGTTTGCTGCGACAGCGAAGCCAGCACATGCAAAGCTTCAATGTGCTGTTGGCCATGATCTTGCGCAATAATCTGCGCGTTTATAACAGCTTCCTGTGATTTATGAGTAAATTTGTCTAACATATTGGTATTAGTTAATTAGTTGCTTAGTTTCAGCCAAAGGCTGATCCGCCTTGGGCGGAAATCAGTTAATTAGTTGTTAGCACTCGCAAAGATAGAGTGCTAATTTCAATATAGTATAGTGGGGAAAATATGTCAAGCCTTCGCCAAGGCTACGGCTTGCAAGCAAGTCCTCTGATGAAAATAATAATGAGAATTTGGCTAAAATTAGTGGTTGAATCTTGGAATAGGGTTGACAGGTTCTTGAGAATGTGCAAAGGTGTAATTAGAACATTTTTGTTGTTTGTCCTTTCATAATAATTAAATTTAACATCAAGAAGGTAAAAGTAAAAGCGAAGGTTTGTTAAAATTTATTTCAACAAAGGAGGTATATAATGACCACAAAAAAACAAAACGACCAAAAAAATAAAGTTAGGGTGCAATTTGATCTTTCACCAGAAGGAGTTAAGCAAGTTGATAGATTGGTAAATGATCTTGATTATGCAAGCAGGGCAGAAGCAATTCGCAAAGCAGTTAAGGTTTGTAATTATATTTTGAAAAAGAAAAAAGCAGGCAGAAAGAGCATTAAGATAGAGGATTTATTATTATAATAACCCTTCACGATTAACTTCAGCTCCATAGCCCTTCGTGACTATGGAGTTTTTTTATAGTTTAATCGTATCTTTTGCACCAAATGATACAATTAAAATAACCGCTATTTATTATGAATGGCAGTTTATTTTTTATATAAATCTTTCCTGTTGTTTAATTTACTCCACAATATCCAAATTTTTATCACAAGCCGTGCATCTGCCTTTATTGTCTAATCTTTCAATATGATAACCCATGCGTCTGATTGCTAACTCGCCGCATTTAGGGCAGTAAGTATTTTCTTTTTGATCGCCGGGAATATTACCGACATAAACATATTTTAACCCGGCTTCTTTGCCAATCTCATAGCATTGATAAATTAAATCATCACCAGTAGGAGTTAAATTTTTTAATTTCCAGGAAATTTCCGGTGAAAATTTAGACAAGTGCCAAGGCACATCTGTGTCTAATTCTACAGCAATAAATTCCGCTAATTGTTTCAGCATTTCCAAACTGTCAGACAAAGTAGGGATAATTAAAGTAGTAACCTCTAAATGCACATCAGCTTGTTTAATGGTTTTTAAATTATCTAATATCGGCTTGACTCGGGCCTGGCAGTTATTTCTATAAAATTCATCATCCATTGATTTTAAATCAACATTAATAGCATCAAGATAGGGGAGCATGGCTTCTAAACATTGCTCAGACATAAATCCATTACTAACCCAGATATTTTTAACATTATTTTCCCGAGCTAATTTCATAATGTCCAAGGCATATTCAGCAAATATTGTTGGCTCGGTATAGGTATAGGCAATTGACTTGCAATTATTGCCAATGGCTTCTTCAATAATTTTTTCCGGCTCAATAAAGTCCATGCCCCGGACCTTATTTTCAATGTCAGTGGCTTGGCTAATGTCCCAGTTTTGGCAATTAGCGCACCGAAAATTGCAGCCCAATGTGCCAAGAGAATAAGAATAACTGCCGGGACGAAAATGAAACAGGGGTTTTTTTTCAATCGGATCAATATTGGTTGCTATTGGGTAGCCGTAGACTAAAGTATACAGTTTGCCATTCTGATTTTTACGAGTATGACAAATACCAACTTGGCCATTTTTTATGGCGCAAAAATGATTACAGAGCTGGCATTGGATAATATTGTTATCTAATTTTTTGTAGAATTTGGCTTCATGCATATTAGCATTATATTAACAAATATTTTAAAAAAAGAAAAGGCGTTTTTTAGATAACAGACCCGCCCGACCGCGTGCTGTTTTTAAATTAATATAAATTAGTTTAATCGCTCAGGCGGGCGCGGTAGCAGACGACAGATAACAGATTACCTGTCATCTAATTATAAAGATAGCAGAAGGCAAACAAAAAGAAAAGGCATTCTGCTTTTTTTACAGAATGCCATGTAATTATTGAGTTGCTAATTTACTGCGGTAATAGTCCGATGCCACCAGGATCGATTTTGTCTTTAAGGTGCGCAGCTTCATGTTCATCAATTACGCGATTTTTTACCATTTCATCAATCCCGGCTAATTGCCTTAATACCTCGCTTTTTGCGATTTTTTGATTTTCATCAATCATTAGCTTTTTGCCTCCACGCATATTGCACCTCCTAATTCGGTTTAATTTTGTTAACGCCTGGGCTTATATAGTGGGTTTATATATACCAGAGGTGTAAGTGTATGGCCCAAAGAAAATGCCCAGCTTTTCTTTCCATGAAAATTTTTCCATAAAAAATTTCCATTCTACACTGGTATTTATAAATATTTCTTTGGCGTATTCTTTTCCTCCCACTTGCACTCGTTCCCTGAATGTGCTGGTTTGTGTATATTTATAAAATGCCAGTAACACTTTTGCTTTTGCCCAGGGCGAGTGGCCCTTGATATATCCATAAATCTTTATGATTACCACTAAAAGCACGGATATAAATTTCATTTTTCCCTCCTTTTTTTTGTTTGTGTTGTTTAGTTGTTTATAAGTTAGCATAAATTGTTGATAAAATCAAGAGCATGAGATATAATTAAAATATGCAGGAACAAAGAAAAAAACGTTTATTTATTGCTTTAAATTTACCGCAGAATATTAAAAATGAAATATCTGTTTTAATAAATAGATTAGATAGACAAAACAGTAGAGCGCCGGTAAAGTGGGTTAAGCCAGCAGGTATGCACCTAACTTTGCACTTTTTAGGTTATGTAAGCGCTGATTTAGAAGAGCAAATTAAATTAGCTATGCAATGCTTTCAGGGTAAATTTGGCCAATTGCAACTTAAGCTAAGCAAGATTAACGCTTTTCCTGATTTGACTTATCCAAGGGTAATATTTTTAGAATGCAGGCAAATTCATGGCAAATCTGTTTTTAAATTACGAGAATTGTTAGGAGAAAAATTAATTCAACTGGGAATTAAAGTTGATAAGCGGCCATGGAAGCTGCATCTTACATTGGGGCGGGTTAAAGAAAGATGCAATGTAAAAATAGAAAAATGTACAATTGCTCCTTCGGAATTCATGATGAACACTTTTGAATTAATGGAATCCGTGTTAAGGCCTGCCGGCGCAGAGTATAGAAAAGTGATAAGTTATATTATGTAAAAATTTTTTTAGAAAGCAGAAAGCAGCCCGCCTGCGCAGACAGGAAAGCAGATAACAGAGAAGCTGCTTTTTGTTTTCTAAAATATGTTAGAGCAATATAAGCGACAATTAAAAAATAAAGGTGAATTATATTTGCGTGTTAAAGCGCGGCCTGGCGCGGTTAGAACCGCTGTAATAAAAGCAATGGATGATGGAACAATCAAAGTTAATATTGCCGCGCCGCCGGTTAAAGGCAAAGCCAACCAGGAACTTGTTAGGTTTTTAGCCAAAGAATTTGCTGTTTTAAAAAATAATGTTAAGATAGTTAGCGGAGGAAGCGGGAGAGTGAAATTAGTTAGGGTAATAAAATAATTATTGAAGATTACAAACAAAAAAATGAAGGCGAATCCCGCCGAGCGGGATTCGCCTTCATTTTTTTGTTTGATGTTTTTGAAACAAATAAAAAAAGTCCGACTTTTAGTAAAGTCGGACTAGTCCTTTTTTTCGATATGTTTTATCCTCCGTTAAATTATTTTTACTACTCCATTTCCGTAGTCGCCGGCGGTTTGTCTGTTGGATCAAACCAAACCCGATTGATTTTAGGGTGAGTAGTTACCGCTTTCTCAATTTTCGTTTGAATATCAGGCGGAAAATGATATCCGGACACCGTCATAAAATCGCGGGTTACTACACCCCTAACCAAAATCGGATAAGCATATGAACGTCCATCGCCTTTAATCCCGACTGTCTTAACCCCAATCAATGCGACAATTAACTGCGATAATTTTTTGTAGATGCCATGCTTCTTGAGAATATTGGTAACGATCGCATCGGCTTCCTTAAGAATAGACAACTTAGGCAATGTTGCCGGTGTCCCGACTACCCGGATAAACAAGCCTAGCCCAGGGAAGGGTTGTCTTTCAGTAATTGAATCAGGCAAGTCCATTTCCCTTGCTAGAGCACGAATCTCATATTTAAATAGCTCGCGAATCGGATGTAGGTCGCAAAGCTTCCACTTATTTCCGATATTGTGATGTGATTTAATAAGTGCTGCTTCACCGGTGTACCCAGATTCGATATGATCAGTTGCCAAACTACCCTGAATAATATAAGTTGCCCCGAATTTTGCGGCTTCTTCTTCAAGAATAGTGACATAAAGCTTCTTGAAAGCTTTTCTTTTTTTTTCAGCATCAGTGATGCCTTTGAGCGCATTTTGAAAGCGAAGCGATGTATTAACAATTTTCAACCCGACACCGGCCGCATTCGCGTTGATTTTAATTTCTTCGATTTCGTGCTTGCGCAATGCGCCGGTATTAATACATACGGCTAACAACTGTTTGCCCAGCATCGGCTGAATAATAGCTCCTGTGGTACTTGAATCCACACCGCCGCTCCATCCGATAATTGCTTTTTTGTCGCCCACTTCCGCGCCCACATCTTGGCGAATCTTATTAATGATATTAAACGGCAGCCAATCTTTTTGGCAACCGCAGATGCCGGTAAGGAAATTTCGCAAAATATCTTTGCCATTGTCCGTATGGGTTACTTCGGGATGAAATTGAAGACCCCACATTTTCCTTTTCTCATTTCCAATAGCAGCAATCGTTTGCCCATTACTTGATTTAGCCAAAATCGAAAAATCATCAGGTATTACATCAATGCTGTCACCGTGACTGGCCCAGGCGATTTTTTTACCATTAATTCCTGTAAACAACTTACTGCCGGATCCATAATAAACAATCTCGATTTTCCCATACTCCTTTTTTTCTCTTCCGGCGCCCACTTTGCCCCCAGGTTCATTCGCCAGCCACTGCATTCCATA
>DAOWHZ010000077.1 GCA_030641105.1 bacterium
AACATTTTTTGTCATTCCGAGCCCGCAGGCGAGGAATCCCTTAAACTTTGCAAAATTCACGGATAAGGGATTTCTCTCTCCGCTTCGCTCCGTTCGAAATGACAAATATTAGTATTTGTAGATTTGTGAGGAGATTTGTAGATTTGTGGGAGATTTATATTGATTAATAAAAATTACTTCTTTTCACGCTTCGTCCCATAACAGCTCCGAGACTGCTTTCTTCCTTCAACCCCTTGCGCGTCATAAACGCCGCGCACAACCTTATAACGCACACCCGGCAAGTCCTTGGTTCTGCCGCCTTTGACTAAGACAATAGAATGTTCTTGTAAATTATGGCCCATACCGGGAATATAGGCGGTAACTTCCATGCCATTGGACAATCTAACCCGGGCAATCTTACGCAAAGCGGAATTTGGCTTTTTGGGCGTAGTAGTTGTTACTTTTAAACATACGCCGCGCTTAAAAGCCGCTCCCTTTGGCAGCCTGGTTCTTTTCCTGTGCAAAGTATCTAAAGTGGTTTGCATAGCAGGAGATTTGCTTTTCTTTTTAGTTGTCTTCCGCCCTGCGCGGACAAGTTGGTTTATTGTCGGCATAATGAAAATGCTAAAAAAACAACCCCCTAATTAAGGGATGTTAATAACTTATATAATTCTATTTTAATTTAACAAAATAAATAAAATTTGTCAACATGGTGCAGAAACTTGTCAAATCCCCACAATCAACCCGAATAAAAACAAAAGTACCGGCCAAATCAAGCTAAAAAAACCAAACATTAACAAAAACAAAATAATAAAAATACCGTACGGTTCTATTTTGTGAAATTTCATTTTCCAGTCAGCGGACAAAAAAGTCATTAAAACCTTTGAACCATCCAAGGGAGGAATTGGCATTAAATTAAAAATCATCAACAATAAATTTATAAAAACCGCTATAACAGACAAAACAAAAATACTAACTATCATTGAGCCCTGCATCTGGTTTAATAAAAAATCATGATTGCCGCTAAAATAATTGATAATCAAATTTTGCTTTAACATTTCTGACAATGGCATTAGACGAGCAAACAGGCCGAACAAAATAGCCAGCAAAAAATTCGTGCCCGGTCCGCCAAGTGCCACTTTTAAATCACCGTATTTTTGATCCCGCAGATTATACGGATTATAAGGCACTGGCTTAGCCCAGCCCAATATAAAACCGGTTTTAGACAAAATCAATAACAAAGGCAAAATAATAGAACCAAACAAATCAAGGTGAGCAATTGGATTTAAAGTCAATCTGCCAGCATCCTTGGCAGTATAATCACCCAACTTATAAGCCACCCAGCCATGAGCATATTCATGCAAAATAACTGACATTATTAAAACGAAAATTGTGAATACTAGGATTAACATAAAATTTCAGATTTTAGATTTCAGATTTCAGATTTTTAATTGCAAATTTAAAATTCACTATGTTATAACAACTTATTAAAATTATTCAAATCTTAAATTTAAAATCTTAAATCTTAAATTTAATATACCACACCTTGCCAATTTAATCAAAACATGCTAACATCAAACTGTAATCAAAACTAATTTATTATCAACAACAGACGCAATATAGCAACGCGCGCTCTGCCGTCTGCTTTCTGTTTTCTGTTTTCTAAAATACATGTCTAAAAAATGCGATTTATGCGGACGCGGTTCTACTAAAGATGCGGCTCGCTCTCATTCAAATATTAAAACCATCAAACGTCAATATATCAACTTGCAAACCAAAACTATTGACGGCAAAAAAATGAAAGTTTGCACTAAATGTTTAAAAACAATGGTGAAAACAAAATAAATAAAAAAATAAAGGCGACATTCGCGAGTGTCGCCTTTATTTTTTTATTTTTATTCTCTACAAAATTTTTAACAAAATAAAAATAATTATTAAAACAATAATCTCTATTAAAAATATTTTTAAAAAAGTTATTCCTATTTTTTCTTTATCAATAAGCATAATAAATATCTTTTAATTTTTCAGGCCAAATTTCTTTCTAAGGGGCCGTCAAGAAATAAGTTCTTCATTTTTCGTTCAGATTTGTGCCAGATTTGTCTTAAAAAATTTGAAGAATAGCGAGCTATTTTGAGAATTTTTTAAGGCAAAGATGGTGCAAATATGGACGAAAAATGTGATTTTATTTCTTGACGGCCCCTTAGCCGTATTTTAATTCTACCATTTTTCATCTCTGAAAACAACCTTAAAAAAGCTGGCTGCAGGGGCATGCCAAGAAGCAATAATATCAAAGTTGAACTTACTCCACCACATAGCAGTCAGCCGCAATCAATTACAAAGAACATCTTTATCTCAAGGCATTATAAAAATTTAGTCAAACTGCTTCAAACAATTTTAATAATATTTTATAGAATCTGGTCGGGGCGCCGGGAATTGAACCCGGGTCACAGGACCCCCAGCCCTGCATACTAACCATTGTACTACGCCCCGCTGCAAAATTTTTAATTTACGATTGCCGATTTTCGATTTAACATGACTTAGCTGGCATATTCTAAATAATCTAACGATATAATAATATCATACAACAAAAAAACACCAAGTGTCCAACTTGCTTCGCCATAGCTTTTTTAACATCCATAGTCCCGCAGGATTACGGGACGACGGATGTAGCGAAGGCGAGTATAAGACTTAGTGCTTAAACCTAATATGAAAACTTCGCCATTAAATGCTGATCAAGAATTGGCACTTTGCTAATAGGTTCTGCTAAATAGTTTAGCAGATTGTTCTAATTCAATGGCAACAGTATCAGCCATAGCCATGAACTAAAATAAATTTTCCCTTAGCGCCTGTCCCGCAAGCCACGGCTTTACAGGAATCCAGCATGCCTTTGAGTAACAATTTGATCCAAAACTTGCATCAGCCAGCGAAGCTTTCTATTTATATTGTAGCATAAAAATAATTAAAGTCAAGAAAAAAGCGGTTCAAATTTCTTTGAACCGCTTCAATTTATTATTACAGGGACTTTATGCCCGCATTTGAGGATATTACAATCCCAAATGCATCATGCCGGATATACGCGATTTATTGCGCTCCATCTTCAATAATAGCGCATCCTCCAATGATAGCACATCCTCCAGAATCTTCATTGCGTCTTCCACACTAATGCCGTTATTAACAATGCCTGAAATAGCCCTTACCATGCGATCTGGATGTTTGTGCTGAAATACATTGCGGCCTATGGAAACGCCAGCGCCTCCTGCGTCAATCGCGCCCTTTACCATTTCCAGTATTTTCTGGTCCGAGTCCATTTTGGCTCCGCCTGCGATTACCACAGGAACCGAACAACCCGCAACAACCTCTCTAAAGGTATCTACAGATCCGGTATATGAAACCTTAACAATATCGGCTCCCATTTCATTTCCAACACGCGCCGCGTGCTTTATTACCTTAACATCATACTCATCCTTGATCTTCTCGCCCCGGGGATAAATCATGGCAAGAAGCGGCATGCCCCATGTGCGGGCTTCGTAGCTTACCTTTCCAAAAT
>DAOWHZ010000025.1 GCA_030641105.1 bacterium
ATTATAGTTTCCGCCTCGCATAATCCGCCGGAGTGGAACGGTTTTAAATTAACCAGAGAAAAAGCTATACCGATTAGCGGCGATACCGGCATGGATTTTTTGAAAGAAAAAGTAATTAAAGGTAAATTTATGCCAATTCAAAGAATTGGCCGGGTTACAAAAAAGGATAATGTTATAACAGAACAAATGGGATATGATTTTAACTTTGTTGATATAGATAAAATAAAATCCCTAAAAGTTGTGGTTGATCCGGCTAATGGTATGGGCGCGCAATATATTAAATCAATGTTTAATCGTTTGCCGTGTGAACTTATTACTATAAATTTTGAACTTGATGGAACTTTTCCAGCCCATGAAGCTGATCCGATTAAAGAAAAAAATTTAGTTGATTTACAAAAAAAAGTATCTGCAGAAAAAGCAGACTTAGGCATTGCTATTGATGGAGATGGCGATCGCATTTTTTTTATTGATGATCACGGCAAAACCATTAACCAGTCAATCATTCGCGGCATTCTGGCCATGATTTTTTTACGAGAAAAGCCTGGCGCAAAGATTTGCTATGACATTAGGCCGGGTAAAATCACCCGAGACATGATTGAACAATATGGCGGCATTCCTATTATTACTAAAGTCGGACATTCTTTAATTAAAGAACAAGCCATTAAAGAAAATGCTTACTTTGCCGGTGAATCTTCCGGCCATTTCTTTTTAAACATGGAGATTGGCTGTTTTGAAGTGCCAGTGATTATTATTTTAAAGCTTTTGCAAGAATTTTCAGAAAGCAACAAATCAGTCTCTGAATATATTAAACCGTATCAAAAGTATTATCATTCCGGAGAGATTAATTCTCAAATTGAAAAAAATTATGAAGATGTTTTTAAAGAAATTGAAAAAAAATACAGCGATGGCAAAATTAATAAACTTGATGGTATTACCGTAGAATATCCTGATTTCTGGTTTAATGTTCGTGGCTCCAATACTGAACCAAAACTACGGCTTAATTTGGAAGCTAAAACAAAAGAGATAATGAGAGAAAAAAGAGATGAAGTTTTAGAAATAATTAGAGGTGTTAATTGAATTTGACAAATTTTTAAATATAATTTAAAGTGTATATAATAAATGTTCTTTCTGAAAAACAATTTGTGTGGGGATGTAGCTCAGGCTGGGCAGAGCGACATAATGTTTGAGAGTTTGTTATTTTTTTCACTCTCCATAAAAATCAGAGATATTCACCGTCAGCTTGCGAGATAGTTGATTAAAATATTATGCAGGCCGGAGGTTCAAATCCTCCCATCTCCACCGCCTCGCTATAAGCAATAAGGTCTTTTTTGTAGAATTAAGGCCTTTTCTTTTTTGTTAATTTTTGATAAAATAAAGGCATAGTTTAACTGTTTTTTTATGCAAGAAACAATTTTACATTATTTAAAGATTACCGCGGAAGCGGCTGGTTTTGCAGAGCCCAAAAGTATTGCTGAAATTGTCGGCGCTATCATCGGCGCTTTTTTATCTTTTTTAGGCATAATTTTTTTATGTTTAATAATTTACGGCGGCTTTATCTGGATGACTTCAGGCGCCAATGAAACCAAAATTTTAAAAGCCAAGGAAATTTTAAGGAACGCGATTATTGGCTTAATCATCATAATAGCGTCTTATGCCATTACCTCTTTTGTTTTTCATTCCATATTACAAGCAACAAATTAATTAGAAAGACAAAAAAATTTTGTCGTCTGTTTTCTGCTTTCTAAAAATATGTTTAAATTCATTCGTTTTCTAAAATACAATACTCATCCCGCGCGCATTGAAAGCAAATGCCGCAGTTTGGTTTTATTGGGCTGTAATCAAGCTATGAGAATGTTTAAAAGCGAGGATATTAGAAAATTGCTTAAATTTGATCAAGTTGGCAGAACCGAGCAGGATCGTTTTTTTAATGAAATGACCGTAACCAATATTATTATGCTTTTGTTAATTTTGGATAAACAAATTATAGAGGCGGATGATCCGGAAAGAAAAGAACATTTGAAAGCGCTGAGGGAACAAGCGCCGAAATTTTTTAATGCATTTTTAAAAAGGATTGGCATACCTAAAAAATATGCTAAAATTTGGCAGAAATTGGTTGATTTGCGTTATGACGAGTATGATAGAGATGTGATAGAATGGCGGGGCGCTTTAATGGATGTTAATTATGAAGTTGCTACAGAAAAATCATTTATGATTTTTCAAACCATGGCTTTTGGTTTGTATCATCATTTGCGCCGGGGCAAAGTTGATCCTAAAGACGAACTTTTTAAACGGGTTCAAGGATTTTTATTGCCGGTTTATAAAGGGTTGATGAAGAAGATTGGGTGATTTTCACGTAACGTGTAACGCGTAACTCATAACATAAAATATATCAGTTGATTTAATATAGGTTGAATTACAAAACAGTCTTTTATTTTGTCATTTCGAACGGAGCGATAGCGGAGAGAGAAATCCCTTAAACTTGGTTTTTGAGCTATTTATGGTTAAGGGATTCCTCGCCTGCGGGCTCGGAATGACAAAAAGATGGCATTTCGTAATTTAAAGAATATAGTAATTATATATTTTGAAATAATAATTAAGCTATGATAAAACAAGGAGTAAAATTTGTTTTAATCCTGTTATTTATATGCGCAGGATTTTTTTGTTTTGGAAAAAATTGCTGGGCGGTTAGCGCTGGTGATGTGGTGATTAGCGAAATTCAAATTGGCGGGGATAGCGTTTACGATGAGTTTATAGAATTATATAATCCTACAGATGTGGAAATCGATTTAGAGGAGTGGGACTTGAAGAGAAAAACAAGTAGCGGAAGTGAAAGTAATATGCTAAATAACATTGAAGGCATAATTCCAGCTTATGGATATTTTTTGATTGTTCCGCGCGCACAATGCGGAGACAGTAGTGATAAAAATTGTTATAAGGGATTAGTTCCTGCTGACGATGAATATACAACAAAAAGTTATTTATCAAAAAATAATACAGTTTTATTATATGATAATAATGGAATTTTAATTGATAAAGTTGGATGGGGAGAAGCGGGCGACTTTGAAAGCGAAGTTATAATAGATAATCCGGAAAATAATCAGAGCATAGAAAGAATAAATATTAACGGCGTTATTCAAGACACGAATAACAATAAAAATGATTTTGTTTTGCGAGATAATCCATATCCGCAAAATTCAAATAGTCTACCTGAACAACCGAGTGATGAGATTAGTAATGGTAATGGTGATGACAGTAATAATGGGATAGATGATGGCGAGGACGAAGAGGATAATGAGCAGCAAGGAGAACAGGAACAGGAAGAAGACGAAGATGTTGGTGAAGCACCAAGCAAAATTATTATTACAAATAAACTTGGTGATATTGTAATTAATGAATTTGTTAGTGATCCGGCAGATGAAGATGTGGAATGGATAGAATTATATAACACGACAAGTAAAGAAATTAATTTAGATGGCTGGACAATTAAAGAAGGCAGTGGCGCCAAGACAACTTTAGAAGGAATTTTGGCTGGCAGTGGAGAAGGTAAGTTTATGATTATAGAAAAACCAAAAGGCAATTTAAATAATAAAGGTGATATAATTATTTTAAGAGATGATCACGGTACATTGATTGACCAAGTAACCTATGGTAATTGGGACGACGGTAATACTAATAATAATGCGCCAGTGACTGGTGATCCATATAGTGTGGCGCGCAAGTTTGACGGGCAAAATAGTTTTAATAATGCTAATGATTTTGTTGTTACCACTACCTTAACCAAGGGCACAAGCAATATAATAACTAAGACCGAGGAAGAACAGGAATTGGCTGACGAAATCAGCGCGAAGGAAAAAGCATTGTATGATTATAGTAATGACATAATTATTAGCGAAGTTTTTCCTAATCCGCTTGGCAGTGACAGCGAAGATGAATTTATTGAGTTGTATAATAAGAGCGAAAGGGATGTGAATTTGTTAGGATGGAGATTAGGGGATGAAAGTAAAAAGAAGTATAAAATCGCTAATTTAAGCGAATTTGAAGCAAGTACAGTGAATGCTATTATTAAAGCTGGTGGATATTTGGTAGTGTATCGCAGTGAAAGTAAAATTGCTTTGAATAATGGAAGTGATAGCGTAAAATTGTATCAGCCGTTGAAAGATGAGCCGTTACAGGTTGTTAAATATGAAAAGTCAATTGAGGGCTGGTCATATAATTTTGAAGGCGAAACGTCGACGTTTCGCCTTCAAAATTATAATTATGTTTGGAGTGAAATTGTAACGCCAGGAGCGGTTAATGAAATAAAAACAATTAATCATCCGCCAATTGTGGATTTTGATTGCCCGGAAGAAATATTAGTTGGCGCGCCAACACTATTTGATAGTTCTGATACAGTTGATGAGGATGGAGATGAATTAAAATTCAGTTGGGATTTTGGAGATGGCTTTACTAATAAATTAGCAAATCCTGAACATACATTTTTTAAACAAGGCGCTTATACTGTGAAATTAACTGTGAGTGATGGGGAGAATGAGGTTGAGAAGGAGAAAATTGTGAAAGTGGTGAGTGATTTAAATATGGATGGTGCGGAAACTACGGGATTGCTTCGTCATTCCGTTCCGCTGTCGCTCCACTCCATTCCTCGCAATGACAATGTAGTAATTAATGAATTTTTGCCAAACCCGGAAGGCGCTGACGCAGAGGGAGAATTTATTGAATTATATAATCAAGGCAATGCCGATGTTAATTTAATAAACTGGAAAGTTGATGACAGTGAAGGAGGCAGTAAGCCATATAGTTTTGATCTTGATTTGTGGCTTAACAGTGGAATGTATTATGTGCTGGACAGGGAAGAAAGCGGTTTGGCTTTAAATAATACCACGGATGCGGTTCGTTTGTTTAATAATTTTAATGAGTTAATTGAGGAGATTGAATATGAAGCAGTGGTTGAGGGCGAAGCTTATGCGCGAGGTAAAAATGGTAAGTGGTTTTGGACAACTGTAATAACTCCGGGTGAGGAAAATGTTATATCAGTTGCAGATAGTCGTGAATCAAAAGTAATTGTAAAATCAGCAAGTTATAGCAAAAATACTAAAAAAGTAAAGCAAATTGTTGAGACGACTTTAGAGAAAATAAGTGAATGTGAAGTTGGCGATTTAGTTAAAGTGGCTGGTATAGTAGCGGTTAAACCAGGCGTTTTAGGTTCGCAGTATTTTTACATTGTTGGCTCTGCAGGTATTCAAGTTTATAATTATAAGAAAGATTTTCCTAATCTAAAAGTTGGTGATTATATTGAAGTGCAGGGCGAATTAAGCGTTAGTTCTGGTGAGCTGCGGCTTAAAACCAAAATTCAAGATGATTTTAAAATTATTGAACATAGGGAGCCGCCAATTGCTAATGAAGCAAGTTGCGAGCAAGTTGATGAAAAATATGTCGGCCAATTAATTTCTGTGACTGGCGAAGTAGTTGAAAGAAAAAGTTCAATTGTTTACCTTGATGACGGCACTGATGAAGTTATTGTTTATCTTAAAAAATCAACTGGCATAAATCCAAAGTCCATTAAAGAAGGAGAAATAGTTGCTGTTACTGGTTTGGTTGGCAGGACAAAGTCCGGCATCAGGATTATGCCTCGTTCCAGCAATGATATTATTAAGAAAGACCCGCAAAGCCATAGCGGTGAAGTGAGCCAGGTTTTAGGCGAAGTGGCTGTTAGTGATGTTTGGGAGATTGCGCAACGGGATAAGAAAATAGAGTTGTTTAAGTATTTGTTGATATTGGCTGGCGGCGTTATTGTAGTGTTGGGCGGATTGTTGGTGAAAGGGGTCAGGAGAGGTTAGAATGCTGGATATTATAAGAATTTGATGCAATATTAATTAGCACTATAATTAAAATACTGTTTAATTTTAGTACAAACATCTAAAATTAATGTATAATAAGCTAAATTTAAAAGATCTAAAGAAAAAAGGCAGATCCGTTCAAGGTTCTGCCTTTTGGTTTGTTAAACTTTATTTCCCTCCTTTTGCTTTTTTTATTATCTCCACATAATCCGGATGTTTTTGCCAGAATTCTTTCTCGGCAATCTTTTCCGCCTGCTTTTGAAATTTAATGCATTTGTGTCCTATTAATATGCTAAGACAAAAACAGAATAAAAAAATACCGCTTGCTTCTAAGAAAGATGCACTTAAAAATATAGGTGATATGCATCCAAAGATAATTATCAAACCAATCAAACCTGACAATAAAACAAATCTCCACATTTTCCTTTCCTTTATTATATAATCCCATTTTAAGTCATCAATCTTTTGCAATTTTGTTTCACAAACTAGTCTTCCGATTAATTCCATCTGTCCGCACTCTGGACATTTTTCTTTTAATTTTGTTCCGCAATTACTGCAAAATTTCCCTTGCTGATTTTCACTTTCGCATTTTGTACATTTCATGGCGCTCCTCCCTATCATTATTTTTATAATTTGTTGTTTATTTTCTTAAACACAGAAATTAAAATAATTATAAATAATACTTCCACAATAATAAAAATTATAGGATTGTCTTGAAAATATACAGCTATAATTACAGCTCCTATTACAAAAATAATGAGTTCAATAATGTCCAGTATTAATATTTTTTTTCCAGTTTTTCGTAATCCCATTTTAATTTATTTTTATTCATTTACTTCACCCCCCTTACTTTAATTGTCAAAGATCATTTAATTATTCTTAATAGAATATTATATCATAAAAAGAAATTACAAAAATGTCAATAATATTATTATAGTAAATGCTTTTAAATAGCTAAAATAAAAGATTTTTATATTTATTCATCAAAAATATTGACAAATTTAATATGCCATGTTATCCTGTTTTTATGGATGAAACATTATTAAAACTTTTAGAGGATGCTAATTTTACGAACAAAGAAGCGCGGATTTATCTTGCTCTTCTTGAGCTTGGGCAGGGAAATGTCAATGGAATAGCTAAAATAACCGAACTTAAACGGCCGATTATTTATGTTATTTTAGAAAGCTTAATAAAGCGCGGTTATGTTAGTGAACTGCCTAATCAAAAAATAAATATATATCAAGCAATTGATCCATCACTTATCCTTAATCAATTGCAAATCACAACTAAAAATTTTTCAGAAATGCTCCCGATTTTCAGAACGTTAAAAAGTAAAGGCAAAAAAAGGCCAAAGATAAGCTACTATGAAACATTAAAAGGTATTTGGAATGTTTATGAAGAAATGAGCCGTGCGCCTAAACCGTTTTTTATTTCAAATTATTATATAATTGAAAAATATTTTCCTAATTCAATTGACGCTTGGATTAACGGAATAAAAAAAGGCCTGTGTAATCCCCAAGGCCGCCATTTAGTACCTGACCATCCAAGAAATATTGAAATTGGCAGAGAGTTTTTAAAAATTGGCCAAGAATATAGAATTTCCCCGGAGTTAAAGGACGCTAATATGGATTTTACTATTTGGAATAATAAATTAGCTATTACTTCTTTTGAGGACGAGCCATTTATTGTAGTTATTGAATCAGAAGAATTAGTAAAATCAATGCTACCAATTTTTGAAATAGCATGGGAGAGGGGCAGAAAAATAAAGTAAATTGTGGTTTGATTTAATTTTCATTTAATGGTAATTTATACTTATCAAATATAGAATTATTAATATTATTAAGAATTACGCATTTAAATGTTTTTGCTTTGCAGACAACCTGCTTGATATGTTTAATCTATGGATTTATTTAATTTTAACCACAGATTAAGCAGATTAAGCAGATTTCATGCCCAAACGCGTAATTCCTAATTAAATTAAACTTATGCCAAAGAAGAAAAATAAATCCGCTATTAATTTTTCAATCAATAAGAATGGTCAACTAGAGCCAGAGCCATCTGATCAAGAAATTGATCAATTATTGGACTTAGCTAAAAATAAAAAATTTGAGCCAGGCATTTATAATTACTGTGATCGCTGGTGTGAAAAATGTTCAGATACTGAAAAGTGTTATATGTATGCTCAAAAACAATTAAAAAAAGACCTCACTCCCAGCCCCTCTCCTAAAACAGGAGAGGGGAGCGATGAAAAGGATAAAAATGATTTTATGTCTGAAGTAATGTATAGTTTAAAAACAACAAAGAAGTTAATTAAGACTGTTATGAAAAGAGATGGTTTTAATCCTGATGAAATTGACGAAAACATAGAAGAAAATGCCTGGGACAAGGATGCGCACAAACGTTATGACAATGTTGAATGCTTGAAATTGATAAATGATTATAGTGATGAAGCGCATAAATTTTTAGAAAAATATTTTACCAGTCAAGAGCAATACAAACAGCAATTTAATTTAGAGCTGAATCAGGATGATATTAAAAATGAGATAGAAACAATAAATTGGTATCACACTTTTTTGCCAATAAAAGTTTGGCGCTGCTTATATGAAAGAGAAAGCATAGAAAAAGAAGAAGATAAAGAATTAAAAGAAATGGTCAAAGAAGGTTTGGAAAAATATTTTGTCTTAGTAGAAAAATGTTTTAATAAATCAAGGCAAGCTTTATCTGGTTTAGCGCAAAAAAGGCAGGATTATGGTGAAACAGCGGCAGATTTGTTAAATAAATTTAATTTAGCTGAAATTAGTTTTAGGGAAGAATTTAATTTGCCCCAAGGTTATAATGTAATGCCGCCTAGTTTTAATAATGAGCAGATTGCTATAATGGAAAAATTTAATCAAAGTCCAGAGCAAGGATTAGAAATGGCTCTATCATATTTAGCAATTCATCCAAATGATAAAATAATCAACGGCGTTATTGGTGATATGTTCATTAATTTAGGCGAGTTTAATAAAGCGATTAAATATTTGGAAACCGCTGCTAGATTAAATCCTAATGAACATATTACGCATTTTCTTTGGGGTGTAGCTTTAGCTAAAACCGGTCGGTTTAATCAAGGTTTGGCCAAGCTGCAAAGAGCGCAGGCATTGCAGCCAGATGATTTAGAAATTAAAAGAAATATTGGCTGGATAACAGCTATGCGCGGCCGTTATAAAGATGACAAGCAGGAAATTGAAAAAGGTAGAAATATTTTAAAAGAGGTGGTAGAGCAGGAGCCGGAAAATGTTGTAGCAATGACTGATTTAGGCCAAAGTTATTTAATGGCGCATAATTTTGATATTGCGTTTGAATGGATGGAGCGAGCTATAAAAACTGAACCAGATAATGAGTTTGTCAAGATGATTCATCAAGATGTAATTGAAATGCGTGAACAGTATCAGCAAGACAAAGGTTTTCAGGAATTTATTGCCAAGCAAAAAGTAGTGAAGGCCTATAGCGGTCCGCCAGCCAAAGATGATGATGAAATGGATGAACAGGTGGCTAAGCAGTTTGAAATAGAAGGCCTTATCAATGAGCTGAACAGCGGCAATTTAAGCAAGGAAGAAATGGCCAAGGTAATGAAAAAACTGGAAGCCACTGGCATGGTCGGGCAAATTACAGCTATAACAGATCCTAATTCTTCAGCCGCCAAAGTAGCTACAGAATATATTGAATATCATCAAAAAGTAGCCAATGTGGAAGAGAAAAAAACAGCGGTTGAAATTGAAAAATTAATTGATAAATTATTTAACAGTAAATTGGATTTAGAGGAACAGAAAAAAATAATTTTAATTTTAGCTCATCAAGGCACAGAACAGTCCTTGGCTGCTTTGGAAAAATTTCAACAGCAATCCAAAGGTGAAATGGTAACTTGGCTGAAAATGGCGATTGATGAATGTCGGGCTTTTTTACAGTCTGACAAGGATGGGCCGGGCATGTTTTTTAGTAAAGTGTAGTTGATTGGTTAATTAGCTAATCAGTTTGATTTTCTTAAAATTTTGGATATAATAATAAGAAACTATCGCATCTATAAAAACTAAAAAAAGGAGGAGGAAAAATGACAGTTGACGAGAAGATTGAAGCGAAAGTAAAAAAAGTTATTGCTGAAAAATTAAGTGTAAAACTGGATGAGGTTATTTCAGAGGCATCTTTTGTTGATGATCTTGGTGCGGATTCTTTAGACCTTGTTGAACTAATAATGTCAATGGAAGAGGAATTTGAAATTGAGATTGAAGATGATGACGCAGAAAAAATGCTTACTGTTAAAGATGCCGTAAATTACATTAATAAGTGTTAATCAAGGAGGCGAAAAAAATATCATTGAACCTGCCGCAATATATTATAAACGCGGCAGGTCTTTTTTTTGCTCTTGAGGTGTGATATAATGAAGTTAGTTACTCAGTTAATCAGCTACACAGTTATATATTTTTTAAAAAACTGTTTAACTGATTAACTATGTAATTAATTAACTAAACCTATGGCTAGACGAAAAAAAAGAAGATTTAAAAAAGATCCCTTGGACTATATTGCTCTGCCCAGATTAAATTTAAACCCTGATACTAAAAAGGGTATTTTTATTGTGTTGATTTTAGCATTAGGCGCCATTAGTGTGTTAAGCTTATTTGATTTAGCCGGTAATATAGGAATTTATTTAGCCAAAGCAATGATGCTCACTTTTGGCTGGGGCAAGTGGCTGTTTCCAATAATACTGCTAGCGTTGGGCTTTTTTCTTTATAATGAAGATAAATATGAAATCAGGGGCACAAATTATTTAGGTTTATTTGTTTTTATTATTTCTTTTCACGGATTATTGCATTTATTTATTGAGCAAGAACAATGGAAACAAGTGATTAGTACTGGTGAAGGCGGTGGTTATATTGGTTGGCTTGTATCTTTGGGTTTTATGAATATTATGGGTTTTTGGGCTGGCTTGATTGTTTTAATTTGTCTGTTATTAATTTCTTTAATGCTAATGTTTAATACCAGTTTGTGGGCTTTAATAGGCAGTGAAAGCTGGTTAGCTAAATTATTTTATCCTTTTAGTTTTGTTTATGCCAAAATTTTTAAACGAGATAAAGAAGATGAAGATGAAAGTGAAGATGAGGAAGATGAAGAAGATGATGATGAAGACGAGAGTGATGAGGATGAAGAAAATGAGGGTGAAGACGAGGGCGAGGAGGATGAGGAAGAGGAAGATGAACCCTCCTTCGCTAAAGCTACGGAGGGCGAGGCAAAATTTCATAGCCATAAGATTAAAGAAGCTATAATTTCCGAAGAACCATTGTGGCAGCCAACAAATATTAAAATTGATTTACCCTTAAGTTTGCTTAATGGCAAGGTTGGCAAGCCGACCAGCGGTGATATTAAAGCCAATACTTTGATTATTCAAAAAACTTTGGAAAATTTTGGCATTCCGGTGGAAATGGGAGAAGTCAGTGTCGGCCCAACAGTGACACAATATACATTAAGGCCGGCTGAAGGCGTTAAGCTGTCGCGCATTACTGCGTTAAACAATGATTTGTCTTTAGCCTTAGGCCTTCATCCTATCAGAATTGAGGCACCAATTCCCAATGAACAGCTAGTTGGCATTGAGGTGCCAAATAAAGCCAAGGCCATTGTTAGCTTAAAAGAAGTATTGTTGGCGCAAGATTTTAAAAATAAAAAAAGCAATTTAACTATTGCTTTAGGCAAGGATGTGGCTGGTAAATCCTGGTTAGATAATCTAAGCAGGATGCCGCATTTGTTAGTGGCTGGCACAACTGGCGCTGGCAAATCCGTAATGCTTAATTCTATTATTGTGAGCTTGCTTTATCAAAATAATCCTGATGATTTGCGTTTTATCATGGTTGACCCCAAAAGAGTGGAACTGCCAAGGTATAACGGCATTCCTTATTTATTAACCCCGGTTATTACTGAAGTTGGCAAAACCATTAATGCTTTAAAATGGTGCCTTAATGAGATGGATCGCCGTTTTGATGTTTTATCCAAATCCGGCAAAAGGAATATTGACAGCTATAACAAAAGCAGTCAATACAAAATGCCCTATATTATTTTTATTATTGATGAGTTGGCTGATTTAATGGTGGCGGCGGCGCGCGATATTGAAGCAGGCGTGATTCGTTTAGCGCAAATGGCTCGGGCAGTAGGCATTCATTTAGTTTTAGCCACTCAACGTCCCAGTGTTGATGTGATTACCGGTTTAATTAAAGCTAACATGCCGGCGCGCATTGCTTTTTCAGTAGCTTCCAGTATTGATTCGCGCACTATCTTAGATTCACAAGGCGCGGAAAAATTATTAGGCAGAGGTGATATGCTTTTTATCACGGCAGAGATGTCTAAACCAAAAAGGCTGCAAGGCGCCTTTGTCAGTGATCAAGAAATTAAAAAAATTGTTCACTATATTAAAGGCAAGGGTGAGCCGGATTACAAAGAAAGTATTTTAGAAAAACAAAAAGTTCATGGCATTGCCGGAGTTGGCTTAGACAGAGAAGAAGATGATGAATTATTTGAGGAAGCCAAAGAAGTAATTATTAATGCAGGCAAAGCTTCAGCTTCATTGTTACAGCGCCGTTTGCGGGTTGGTTATGCCAGAGCCGCCCGTTTAATTGATTTACTTGAGGATGCTGGAGTTGTTGGGCCAGCGGATGGAGCTAAGCCGAGAGAGGTCTTGCTAAGTAGAGAGCAATATGATAATATGTTAAGCCAAGGGATTAGCGGCGTTAGTCTGCATGATCAAGAGAAAGTAGAAGAGCCGGATGAATATTTAGATACGCCAATGGACGCTAATTTACGCCTGCCAGATAGCCTTGCATCAAGGCAGGCGGGCCAAGAAACGCCAGAAGAAGAGGAGGATGAGGACGAGAATGGCGAAAATGAAGAAGATAATAATTTGGATGAAGAGGAGGAGGAGGAAGAGGAGGAGGAAGAGGAGGAGGAAGTCAAAAAAGAAGATGATAAAAAAGAGATTACTAAAGATATTAAAGAAGAGGATGATGAAGAAGGGAAATATTTTAGCAGATGATTTAATATTAAATTCCAAATAACAAATCCCAAATAACAAACAAATTTCAAATTCTAATGTCCAAAATTCCAATAACCAATCCCGAGCGCTCAAGATGGAATTTTGGACATTAGAATTTGTTTGGGATTTGTTATTTGGAATTTGGGATTTTATTTTTATAATTCTTGCAGAAAAATTTTTAAAATATATTAATTTTTAAATAATATTTAAACTTATGATAATAACTTGGTTAGGGCACTCGTGCTTTAAAATTCAAAACAAAATAGGACCTGAAGGCATTATTGTGGTAACTGATCCGTTTGATAAATCAGTGGGTTTAAAAGCGCCAAAATGCGAAGCTGATATTGTAACTGTTAGCCATGATCATTATGACCATAACAATATTAGCGCCATCAAGGGCAATCCTTTTATTATTAAAGGCGCCGGTGAATATGAAGTTAAAGGAGTTTTTATTGAAGGCGTTGAAGCATACCATGACGAAAAAGCAGGAGCTGAACGTGGTAAAAATATTATCTATCGCATTGATCTTGATGATATGTCAGTAACTCATTTAGGCGACTTGGGCCATACTTTGGATGCTAAACAATTAGACAAACTTGAAGGCACTGATATTTTATTAATACCAGTTGGCGGAGTTTATACTATTGACGCTAAAAAAGCCGTAGAAGTTGTTTCACAAATTGAGCCGCGTATTGTAATCCCTATGCATTACAGCGTGCCGGGCTTAAAGATTAAGCTTGAAGGAGTTGATAAATTTATTAAAGAATTAGGCGTTAAGCCGACTTATGAAGAAAAGTTAAAGATTTCTAAACGGGATTTGCCGGCAGAGGAGATGGAGTTAGTAATATTAAGCATTTAGGATTGAAAATAAAAAAGGCCTCAACAGCGCAGAACGCAAAGTCGGGGTTTTTTTATATGAAAATACTTCAGAGCGGGTAACGGGAATTGGACCCGTGTCCTCAGCTTGGAAGGCTGATATAATAGCCACTATACGATACCCGCCTTCGCTAAAGCTACGGCGGGCAAGCCCGCTAAATATTTATGGCTTGCCATACAAAGCTTTAGCGAAGTATGGTCGGAGTGCCGGGACTCGAACCCGGGATCTCATGCTCCCAAAGCATGCGCCTTAGCCAACTAGGCCACACTCCGAATTAAAAAATCCCAAATTCCAATTTTCAAATAACAAACAAATTTCAAATCCCAATAATTAAAATTCCATATATTTTTGGTTATTGAAAATTTGGAATTTGTTTGGAAATTGATTTTTGAAATTTGGGATTTTTTAATTATAGTGCCGAGGGTGAGAATCGAACTCACGACACAAGGATTTTCAGTCCTTTGCTCTACCACTGAGCTACCTCGGCTCTACTACGCTAAAGCTTCGTAGAGCAAGCTTCTACTATTCTTTAAAATTTTATAAAACAAATTTTGCTAAATTAACCTTTTTTTGAAAAAGGCATTACCAGAACCAGTTTTAAGGTACTGTTCAAATTTAGCGGCAATACATTTATTTCTAAAGACTCCCACCCTCCAAAGCTTAACTGGTAGTTTTGATTTAGTATAATGAACTAATCCATTATTGTGTTCACTGATTCTTTTTTTAATATTATGTGTTAACCCAACATAAAATGTTTTGTCAGAACATAAGAAAATATATACAAAATGCATATTTTATTTTTACTTCGGTTGTATGCTTGTAATCCGAAGCTTTAGCCCACTTATGTTGAAACTTCAGTGGGTGAACTCCGGCACAAAACAAGATAATTCTTGGCAAGCTATTTAATGGCTTGCCATCCGAAGCTTTAGCGTAGGATGGTTGCGGGAGGGGGATTCGAACCCCCGTCCTCCAGGTTATGGGCCTGGCGAGCTGCCAACTGCTCTATCCCGCTTCAATGGATTGTCGATTTCAGATTTTTGATTGTCGATTGAATTTTAATCGCAAATCGAAAATCGTCAATCGTAAATTTTCCGGGTGGGCGCACATGGATTTGAACCATGGACCTCTTCCTTATCAGAGAAGCGCTCTAACCAACTGAGCTATGCGCCCAAATTTTTAAATTTACAATAACTCGTTATTATATAAAATATTTTAATATAATAAATTTACCCAAACTTCATAATAAAAAAAGACTGGTTTAAGTGTTAAGAGCCAATCTTTTAAAAAGACAACAAACAGGCCCATAAACTATTTGCTTAAATTATATCGTTACGCGTTACGCGTTACGCGATTTCAATGCTAACAGGCGCCAATTTTTTATCGCTTCATCTTATTTAACGCAAATTAAATAAGTTAATAGAAGCGCGACTTGTTCTGAGTTAAAAAGTTAAAAGTTATAAAGTTTAAAGTCGTATGACTTTTTACTTTTTACTTTACAAACTTTAAACTAGAACTTATCTCCCTAGAAAGGAGGTGATCCATCCACAGCTTCCGCTACGGATGCCTTGTTACGACTTTGTCCCTGTTACCAGCCCTACCTTCTCCCGCAGTATTGCGGGATTCGGGTCTTGCCGGCTCCCTTGACCGGACGGGCGGTGAGTACAAGACCCGGGATCGTATTCAACGCGACATGGCTGATTCGC
>DAOWHZ010000008.1 GCA_030641105.1 bacterium
ATAATGAATATATTAGAAGAGCAAATAAGAAAAGAAATGGCAAGACAAAAATTAACCCCTGAAAACATTTATAAACCGCTGGGAATAAATAGAGTTAATTTTTATAAAGCCATTAAAACTTCTAATCTTGAAAATAAATCTTTGAAAAAGATTTTAGATTTTCTTGGATTATTCATAAAAATTAATTTAAAAAAAGTATGATCAGAAATAAAAAACTTTATAAAAAATTATATTGCGCTGAATGTTGTGATATAAAAAATGATATAATGTCAAAAATGATAGCTTACGGAACAAAAACATGGGCTCACTATTTTGTTGAGGTTGAAAAAGTAGATTTTAAAAAATATGATATGGAACTATTAAAGAATGTTGAGCATATAGAATTTAATAATAAAAAAGAAATGTTTGAATATTGGGATAAACTAGCAAATAGCAAGAAGATTGATTGGTGCATAGATTTTGATTATCCAGAAATATTAAGATTTAAATAAGGAAAATTATAACAGATGGGAATATTTTTTTGTTTTAATTATTTGCCATTGAAGAAAATAAAATGAAATAAAATGAAGCCATTGAAGAAAATAAAATAAAATGAAGGCGACATGTCGACGTGTCGCCTTCATTTTATTTTATTGGTGTAAATTTACTCCTTAATATTCGTCACACTAATCACAATCTCCCCACTTTTGGCAAACTGCCCGTTCCAGCCATAACTTTCCGCGTAAAGGCGGTAAGTGCCAGAAGCTGGAACAGTTGCCCATTTAGTTAAAACAGGGCTGGCGTTAACCGGCTGTAAAGTCGTGATATATTGCGGCTCGTCATTGTTGTCAGCTAAATAATAAAATTTAATTTTAGCGGTTTGTTCCGGGTTGCTAATATTTACTTTAAGCGTTAATGGGAAGTCAACACTGGTTACGGCCAGTCCGTTGCTTGGCTCAAGCCATGACAAGCCAATATCATTGGTTGTTGAAGTTTCATCTAAAATTAAATTAAATTCCAAAGTTTTTTCCGAGCAGTTGTCAACATCATCGCAAACCCTGACTTTTAATTTATGAAAACCGTTGCTTAAAAAGCTGATTGATTGGCTTAAGTCAAAAGGATAAGAGCTGATTGACGCTAATAAATTATCATTAATATAATATTCAGCCCGGTTAATGCCGCGGGGAGCTGAAGCATTAATATCAACGGTTAGCAGCGGCTCCATAATAGTTTGATTATTAACTGGTGATTCAATAAGAAAAGTTGGCTGGTTTTCCGGCTTATGCAGATTGTCGTATTCAGTCGGCGGCTTTTCATCTGTTAATTCCTGCTCCTGCTCTTTAGCCCATGCTAAAATGCGGCTTTCCCAAAGCTCAAATTGCGGATCTTGCTCCGGGCTTTTTGGCGCATCGCCGAGCGGATCATTTTTGTTGATGTAGTAAAGAATAGAATGATGCTGGTTGAAAGTTTTTTCTTCAATTAAATGTTCCGGCGTGTATTCAGTCGCTAACAGGCCTGACAGCTTGTCAATTTTAACTTTAATCTCCCCGCCTATTTTGCCGTCAAGCACTGCTTTGCCAGTGGTAATTTGTTCCGGCTGCTTAAAGTATTCAATTGGCGTATCACCTAAAACTTTTTGCATATAGTCATGCCAGATTGGCGCGGCAACAGTGCCGCCAGCCGCGCCCCGCTTCATTTCCGTATTATCATTATTGCCTACCCAGACACCGGTTACAATTGACGGCGTATAGCCGATTGTCCAGGCATCGCGATAATCATTAGTAGTGCCGGTTTTGGCCGCAACAGGCCTGGAACCGAGCGTGAGCCAGTTGTTCTCGCCAAAAGCATAAGCCCGGGCCGCATTGTCAGATAAGATACTATTAATTAAGCGGGCGATTTTAGCGTCAAGCACTTTTTTGCCTTTTTTTTCCTCATGCTCTTCAATAACCTTGCCGTCTTTGTCTTCTATTTTAAGCACGGCTGTAATCGGATGCAGTTTGCCTTCGCGGGCAAAAGCGCTGTAAGCATTAGTATGTTCAATTAATTTAACTTCGCCGCCGCCTAAAACCAAAGACAAGCCAAAACGCGAACGGTCTTTAAGCGTGGTGTAGCCCAATTCATCAGCCAGGTCTAAGACATTATCAATGCCAGCCAAATAAATTGTTTTAACAGCCGGGATGTTAAGCGAGCCGGCTAAAGCTTTTTTAATCGTAACCGGACCATGTTCTTGGCTGTCATAATTATGCGGTTCGTATGGTTTATCTGTTGTAGAAAAATTTGTTACTACATCATAAAGCACGGTATCCGGCGTGTAATCTTTCATAAAAGCAGCGGCATAAACAGTTGGCTTAAAAGATGAGCCGGGCTGGCGGCCGCGGATAACAACATTATCATTTGGTTCAAATTTACAGTTTTTGCCGGAAACACAATCTTCCGGCTCGGATTCAGCAAAATAGTCCCGGGAGCCAACCATGGCAAGAATTTGCCCGGTTTTAGGATCAAGGGAAATTAAAGCGGCATTCCAGGCATTATAATTTGTTTTATTTTTTTCGCATCTGTCTTTGATAACCTCTTCGGCAATTTTTTGTTTATACAAATCCAGGGTGGTATAAATTTTTAAGCCCTCCTGCTCAATCATTTTTTCTCCGTATTTGTCTGCTAATAATTCTTTAATATACATCACAAAATGAGGCGCCATAATGTTATCAGTTTGTTCTTTAAATTCAAGCTCGGCTGTCTTGGCTTGTTCGGCCTCTTCTTCACTGATATAGTTTTGTTTAACCATTAAGCCAAGGATATAATGCTGCCGGGCAATCAGTAAGTCTTTATTTGAGCCATAAGGAGAATAGCGAGTAGGCGCTTGCGGCAGGGCTGCCAGTATTGCGGCTTCGGCTAAACTAATATCTTGCGCTCTTTTGCTAAAGTAGCGCTGGCTGGCCGCTTCTACGCCGTAAGCGGTTGAGCCATAAGGAATTTCATTTAAATACATTTGCAAAATTTCATCTTTGCTGTATTTGTTTTCAACCTTGTAAGCAATCAGCAATTCTTTTATTTTTCTGGTGTAGGTTTTTTCCGGTGTAAGTATGGCGTTTTTTATCAGCTGCTGGGTTAAAGTAGAGCCGCCGGCTTTTTGCCTGCGCAAGATATTGGTTACAGCTGTTCTAAAAATAGCCCAAAAACTAAAGCCGCCATGCTGATAAAAATTTTTATCTTCAATAGCAACAGTAGCGTTTTTTAAATACTCCGGGATTTCATCTAAGCTGACCAAGGTGCGTTTTTGGTCGCCATGAATTTCATAAAGAATGATTTCACCGGTACGGTCATAAATTTTAGTGGTTTGGGCAACTTGGCGATCAATTAAACGGTTAGGATCAGGCAGGCTGCGCGACAACCAGACAACTGTTGCCAAACCAAAAATACTGCTTAGAATTATTATAATAATTAGAAACTTAGACAGTTTATTGATTATTATTCTAGGCAATTTTGTTTTTTTCTTTCTGCTGGAAATACTTTTTCCGCGCCTATAATCAGCACGGCTGATATAATATTTTTTCTTTTTGTTGTTCCAGCCTCTAGGTGATTGAGTTTTGCGCGAGAGTTGAGGTATGGGCATATGTGGATTTTAGATTTTTGATTTAAGATTTACGATTTAAAATATGCTTGAATTATAACCAAATTATAGCTGATTTCAGCACAAAGTTCAATTAGTTTTTATATTTATTGTGTATCCTGTGTTTTTAACTTTAATAATCGCAGTTTTAATTTTATCAAATTTACAATAAATTTCATAGAATCTCTAGCTAAATTAATTTTGCTTTTTCTTGCTTCGTAGCGATTTTCCTGCCAGTCAACCGGTATTTCTTTTATTTTGCGGCCAAAATGATTAGCAAAGGCAATTAGTTCCGTATCAAAAAACCATTCGTTGCTTTGAATGCGGGGCATAAGCTGTTTGAATTTATTAACCTTAATTGCTTTAAAGCCGCATTGCAGGTCGGACAGATTGTGCCTTAATATTATTTTTGACAGCAAGTTGTAGGATTTAGAGCTAAAACTTCGCAGGAAAGATCTTTCTGTTTTTGAGTTTGGCAGCAATCTGGATCCGATCACTAAATCAAACCCCTCTTGAATTATGGGCTTGATTAAGTCTGGAATATTATATAAAGAAACCGCCAAGTCAATATCCATATAAACCAGAATATCTGCTTGACAATTTAGGCCATAGGTTTTGATAGCCCTGCCTTTGCCCGGGCTTTTGATATATTCTGTTTTAATATTTTCCTTTTCAAGCTCTAAGCAGATTTTATCTGTATTATCAGTTGAGCCATTGTTCAAGATAATAATTTTCCAATCAAAATTAAATCCTTGCTGTTTTAAATATTGCAACAACTGCAGGATATTATTTTTAAGAATTTTTTCTTCGTTGTAGGCTGGCAGGCAGAATTCTATTAGCATAATTTTAATTTTTTACCATCTTTGTTAAAAATAGAAATTTTTATAATGCTGTTTTTCGCAATCACATATTGTAATCCTGTGAGCAATACTCCAATCCCATATTTTAAACTTCTAAAAAAATTAATTGATGAAGAATCTGTTTCATATTTTGTTGGGCAGCTTATTTCTCCGATTTTAAAATTAAAAAATAATGCCTGCAATAGCATTTGATTATCAAAAACAAAGTCATCTGAATTTTCCAGTAAAGGCAAAGTTTCCAGAGCTTTTTTAGAAAATACTCTGTAGCCGGTGTGGTATTCTGATAATTTTTGCCCAATCATTATATTTTCTATGAATGTTAGAAATCTGTTAGATAAATATTTATATAAAGGCATTCCGCTTTTTAATGATTTGCCTCCCAGGATTCTTGAGCCAAGCACTACATCATAAATTTCTTCAGCCACCAGCGAGCTCATTGCTGTTATTAAACGGGGATTATATTGGTAATCAGGATGCAGCATTACTACAATATCCGCGCCACGCTCTAATGCCTGCTTATAGCAGGTTTTTTGGTTAGCGCCATAGCCCTTGTTTTTATTATGAATAAATAATTTCAAGCCCAGCTTTTTGGCGCAGTTAACTGTTTGATCAGAACTTTTGTCATCTACTAATATTATATCATCAACAATATCATGCGGTATAGCATCATAAGTTTTTTTAAGAGTTTTTTCAGCATTATAAGCCGGCATAACTACAATTATTTTTTTGTTGTTTAGCATATATTTATTTTTCAGCTACAATATATAAGTCTTCCCCTTTTTTTGAAAAATATAATAAAAAATTTATTAAGAAGCAAATTGGAAATAATAATATAAAAAGAAAAATGTGCAAGGTCAATATTGGCTTGAACTTGCCTGTTTGCAAAAATCGGAAAAAAATATGATTTGACTTGGTTATTAAACTTAGCATACTCTGAGCAGAAGTAAAAGTTGAATATTCTAAAGAAAAGGCGCGGATCCGTTTAATTTTAAAATTATATTTTTTAAGCAATTTTATTAAAGATTGCGGAGTAAAAAATGTTAAATGGTGATCTAAATCAAGAGCCAGCCAATATTTGCCGGTAAAAGCCCTTGTCCAGGAATTAAAATTAGGCACCTCAACTATTAATTTGCCTTGAGTATTTAATAGACTATATATTTTTTCAATATATTTTTCTGGTTTTTTAATATGTTCTAAAACATGCAGGATAGTGATAATATCAAAATGTTTATTGCTAAAATTAAGCTTAAGCAGATCTTTGTCGTATATTTCTAATTTTAATTTATTTTTAGAAAATTCTAAAGCATTTTGTGAAATTTGCGTGCCAACAGCAGTATGGTATTTAAAATATTTTTTTAAATAATAAAGCATAAAACCCCTGCCACTGCCAATATCAAGAATACTTTTTGCTTTAGGGTAAATTTTAACTATTTTGCAGGCGCGGACAAAACGAAAAAGCTTGACTATACATTCAACGCCAAAATTAAACCTGCCGCTTATGTCTTTTTTATAATATTTTTCATAAATAGACTTAGGATTAAAAGTTTTTTCTATTTCAGTAAAAATCAGGCCGCATTCATTGCATAAATAAAGCGCTTTATAATCAAAGTTATGGATTTTTTTACGATTATAATGTTTGCATTCCATATTTTTACTAAACCTTGGCATTTCCTAGCGTGCTTTGGTGAATATTGGCGGAAACACAATTACTGCACAGAACATGTTTTACGCTAATCAATCCCGCCGAGGCGGGACCAAAAGTGCCAAAGTTTTAATTTTTAATCGTTTCGTTTATAAACCAGAATGTCTTTGTTTTGGAAAGTTAATTTATAATTATTTTTAATATAATTGTTAACCGGATTATTTTTATTGTAATTATATTTTTCAACCATTTTGTAATTTAGAACAGCGCAAGCTGGCTGATGTTTTTTTAGCGCTTCTTCGGCCTGTAAAAATTGCTGTTTAGTATGAAGCTCTGTTAATAAAAAAGAAAAGGGAATTGGATTTAATTGTCTGGCTTCAAAATCTAAGCCGGCAAGAAACGGCCCGGCATATATGTAATCAGAACCATGGCAGTTGCCTTTAATATAGCTGATGATTGTTGAATTTGTCACTGAATAAAACAACGGGTATTGATAAATAAAATTTACTGAAGGGCTGGCAATAATTATTAGAGCGGTAAAAAAGATTGTTAATGTTATTATATTAATTATATTAGAAAAGTTCGCCATGCTTAAAGATTTTAATTTTTCAAGAGACAATGAAATAAGAATATATAATGGGAAAATAATTAAAGATATATGATATATGTCTGCCAAAGGAATAGCGGATAGCAATAGCACAAATTGAATGAAAATAAGAAAATAGATTTTTTTTGACTTTTCTTTTTTTAAAATCCATGCTGTTAAAAGCAAAATAATAAAGAAGAATATCAATAGGTTAAAAGGTGTTTTACTGATTTCCGTGTAGTTGAATAAAGGAAAAATAATTAAAGTTTGATAAAGTAGTTTAGCAGGCCATTTTATAAACAATAATATTAACGGCGACAAGGAAAATATTAAATAGTAAAAGTTTAGTTTTAATAATAAATGTTTTTTTTCTTTTAAAAATAAGATAAACAAAAAGAAAGACAGTGCTAACAAGCTGATTATGCCAAGATGCTGCAAAAACAGAATAGACAAGCTGGTTAATAATCCGCTAATAATAAAATTGTTTACTGAATAATTTTTTAGGCCTTTAATAAAAAAATAAACAGCCCAGATAATAAAAAAAATATTAAAAGTATGATAGCTGATAATTGGCCAGTAAAAAGAAGAAATAATAAAAATTAAAGGCGGCAAATAGCGCAATCTATTGTTTGATATTTCTTGACTGATTTTATAAATGCCGATGGCGCTAAAAAAAATAAACAAAATAGCTAAAAAGTTGGCCACAAAATAATGAACGCCAAAAATTTTCCAGACCCAAAAAACTAAATAAAAACTGCCTGGCGCGACAAATTCAAAAAAATCAACATATAATTCTTTGCTGTTTATTAAATTCCAAGCCCCTGACAATACCACGCCTTCATCACTGTTAAAAAGGTGATTTAAGTGGAAAAATAATAAAAACAAAAATAAACCTATCCAATATAAATATTTTTTATTAATCATATTTATTTGTCTTATTGGGTGGATAATTTTTTATAAACCAACCTATTTTTTACCTGAAAAACCAATTGATAATTATCTTTAATATAATTATCAACCGGGTTATTTTTATCATGATTAAATTTTTCAACCATTTTATAATTCAGGACAGCGCATTCCGGCTGATGTTTTTCTAAACAATTTTTTGCTTCTATAAATTGTTCCTGGGTTTGATGGCTGGTTATTAAAGCAAAATAAGGAGTAGGGTTTAATTTTCTGGTTTCAAAATATAATTCAGGCTGATATGGACCAGCATATATATAAGGACCCGGACAATTTTTATTAATAAATAAAATAATTTCAGAATTTTTTACTGAATACATTGGTGTAAAACAAATTATATGGATAAACGAGGTGTAAATAATTAAAAAAAACACAATACATATTATTAAATAATTCAAATGTCGTAATCTTTTGTTTAATATTTTTATTCGCTCATAAACCAAGGGCAAAAGACAATAAAGAGGGAAAAGAATTAAGGTTATATGCTGTAAGTCAGGCCTCTGCAAGGCGGACAATAATAAAAAACATTGAATAAGAATAAGCAGCCAGATAGCGCGGTATTTTTCTTTTCTTAAATGCCATATTACCAGGAATAAAAAGGCGCAAAAAAAGAAAAATAAATAAAGAGGGATTTTATTAACTTCCATGTAGTTAGATACAGGAAAAATAATTAAATTTTTATAAAGCGTTTGGGCAGGCCATTTTATAAATAGCGGGATTAATAACAATAAAGAAAAAAACACATAATAAACATTTAATTTCAATAACAGTTGTTTTTTCTCTTTAAGAAATAGAATAAATATAAACAATGATAACGCCAGTAAAAGAATAATTCCTTTATGTTGCAAAAATAAAATTGAAGTGCCAGTGAGCAACCCGCTAATAATAAAATTTTTTGTTGAATAATCAAGTAATCCTTTAATAAGAAAATAAACAGACCAGACAATAAAAAATAAACAGAAAATATTATGGTTAATTATCGGCCAATGAAACGAGGAAACAATAAAAATAACAGGAACTAAATAAGACAAGCTGTTTTTAGTTATTAACCGACTAATTTTGTAAGCGCCTATAGCGCTAAAAAAAATAAGTAATATGGCTAATAATTTGGCGATAAAGTAATGAACACCAAAAATTTTCCAGGCCCAAAAAATTAAATAAAAACCGCCGGGAGTTACAAATTCAAAAAAATCTATGTATAATTCTTTGTTATTTATTAAATTCCAAGCTCCTTCCAGTATTACGCCTTCGTCGCTATTAAGGTCACGCTTGCAATGAGCAAAAGACAAAAGCAAAAACAAACCGAGCCACCAAAAATTTTTTATATTTAAAATTTTATTTTTTAGCGATGCCATATATAGTTAAGCCAAAAGGCAAATTAACATCGCGCGATATTAACTTGTTTTCTAAATTTAATATATAAAATAATATTTGTTCAATATATTTATTATGATTTTTCATATCTGGCTTATAAATATTATTTTTATTTAGTTTTGTAAATATTATTTTTATTATTCTTACTGTTAATGCGATTGGGAATAATAAAAAAAACCAATAATTTATTTTAATTATTTTAAATCCAGCTTTTTCTAATTTTAATAAGATACCCTTTTTACTATAGCGGCGCTGATGGCCTAAGGCAATATCATGGTTGCTAAAAAGAAACTGGCAAGCCGGAACTGTAAAAAAGAAATACCCTTTTGATTTTAAAGAATTAAAAATATTTTTTATTGCTCGTTGATCATTTTCAAGATGCTCTAAAATATCAAAGCAGCAAACCGCGTCATAGTAATTATTATCTAAATCATACTTTTCAATATCAGCCAAGATTATCTGGCAGTTATTTTGTTTAGCCAATTCAAGCGCTTGCTCATTAATATCTAAAGCTGTAACTTGGCCAAACCGGCTTAAAATTTTTAATTCCGTACCGGTGCCGCAACCAATATCCAAAATTTTTCTATTCTTATTATAATTGCCAAAAGTATTTTTAAACAAATATAAAATTAAATTTAATCTTGCCTTGTGCCAGAAAGATAAATTTTTTTGTCCTGTTGATAAAAAATCTTTGTAGTCCATAGGATGTTATCTCTGAACAATATAATATAATATGCCCAGCAGCGTGATTCCGTAAATAAATTTATTATATAGGTATTGATTAATAGCTGAATAATAAATTATTAAAACAATCAAAAGCGTATAATACCAAGGCAAAACCCATGTAGGAAAGGTGATGAGAAAAATCAAGAAAGCCAGACCAATGTATTTAATAATATTTTTTTTGTTTATATTATTATGTTCAGCAAATAATTTTATTAATATTATATAATAAAAAACTATAAATATGCTTTTACTAATGGCACTGGCCCAAAAATGATAATTCATTTTTAAATAATACGGCAATACAGATAATATTATATTTAATATTGGCGCAGGACCTGCCGGCATAATTTCATTAACCGGAAAAAATATGTAATAAATTACTGTTGAAAACATATTACTATTTGCGCAAAACGGCAAAAACAGGACAAGCAGTATGATCACGCTAATAATAACAGAAATTAAAAAAAATAATAACTTTTCTTTTTTTTGTCTTATTTTAAATAATATTATTAAAAATACAATAGGCAGTAATACTAAAGTCATATATTTAATCAAGACCGAAAGCAGTAAAAAGACCCAGCATAAAAGATGATTTGTAAGATTGCTTTGTCTGCCCAATAAAAAATATAAACTAATCAAAAGAAAAAAAATTGTTAAAACATCACTATGCCCGTTAATGGAAAATTCATATAAAATAAATGGATTCCAGGCATACAAAAAAGTCGCTTTATTGTTTTGAAAAGTTTTATGCACCAGACAGCAGTTTAAAATGTTAATTATTACAAAAAACAATTTAAACAAAAACAGACTGAGCAATAAACTATTGTTGCCAAGAAAAGTTAAAGCGCTGCTAATGATTGTGAATAACGGTCCATAAGGCGTGGGTTGAGACAGCCATCTATTATTAATCTGCTGATAAAAGCCATCGTTAGTAAAAGCGCTGTAAGGAGTTAAATATGGATTAGCATGGTGTTCCGACAAAACCCTTGACCAGCCGATATAGGAGAATATGTCAATTGATCCTATTGGCCAGACAAATAACAAAGTTAAATTAAAGATGATAAAAAATATAAATATTTTTTTAAAATTAATATTATTTTTAGCAACTTGTCTGAAACTTAAAATGTATAATGCCAAAGCGAGCAGCAACAATTCAATAACAATTAAAAATAAATAAGAGCAAGGATAGCTTAAAGTAATGCTTTGATTGCCTAAATATTTTCTTAAGGGCTCAATAAAATAAAATGATAGATAAATTATTTCTGTTAATATGCCTAGAATTATAAATTTTTTAGCAGTATTATTTTTTAACATAAACTTTGCTTATTTTATCGCTATAAACCTCTTGCCAATCCTTTGAATCCCCCAGGTAATTTTTTAGATGATTTTTTTGGCTATTAATTTTTTCCTCATTTAGCTGCAAGACATATTTTTCAAACCAGTTTAATTTATATGGTTTATCTGTTTTTAACAAAACTAATTTAATGTCATATTGGTCTAATTTTATTTTTACTTTTTCTTCTTTAAAAAATTCATGATATTCTTCAAACAAGGTATGGCCGGCAAATTCAGCTATAGGCAGGCGCCCATCAATAAATAATTGTTTTTCCGGCCAAACCCAAATTAAATAACCTCCCCAGCCATAGAGGTTGAAAATATTTAAGTTGTGATACTGTTTGTTTTCTTTTAAAAATTCAGTTGCCTGGCAGGGAAATCTGGAACAAAAAGATGAAAAGGGATCAGTGAAAAAGTTAATATTAATTGAAGTGATAAATATTATAATCAATAAGCCAATAATTAAATAAGATTTTATTAAAATCAATGGCTTTGACCAGTTTTGTTTTAATATCTGTTTGGGCAAAGATAAAGAGTTTGAAAAAAAAGCTATCATCATCGGGAAAGAAGCAATAAACAATAAAGGGAAGTGCCTTTTTGATTTAAAAGCCAAGAGCAGAAATAGCAGCGAGATGGCTATTTGCCAAAGATTAATTTTGCATCTTTTTTCAATAGTTTTTCTGCCATTAAACGAGAAAATGATTAATAGAATAAGAGCTGTAGCCGCTATTGCGGAATATAATAACTGCCACAGCATAACCGGCAAATAATTTATGGGCAGCCATTCTTGAATATGAGTTAAATAATAGGTATTTTTGTAATCACTTAAAAATGAATAGAGCCGTAAACCATAAGGAGTGAAAAAAGTTGTTAATACGCTAAGTACTGCGAAAAAGGAAAAAATTTTAATATGTTTTAAGCTTAGCTGATTATCAAAATTATAATAGTTCAGAAGTTTATATTTCTCAATGATCAATTCAACTATTTTAACGCCTATCCAAAAAAATAAAACAAACAAACCAATTAAAAATCCGGCATGCGCGCATACCCAAAAATAAAAAAGAGGCGGCAGCCAGAATAGTATTTTATAGTTTTTATCCTGTATCTTTCGAATATCCCGCCGAGAGGAGCGCTGGCTGTTAACAGCGGATTCGTGCTTGGCAGAATTAGCTTGTTGGAAAGCGAGGGATGAATTTTTTTCATAAAAGTAAATAATTATTAACAGCAGTAAGAGATTTAAGAGAGTGATTTCTTGCACCCTGACTCCTGAATGGGGCGCTATAGCAAATAATCCTAATATTTGAAAGATAAAAATAAACATTACGCCTTTTTTTTCTTTCAAAAAATATTTTTGCATAAAGGCATTTTGGATTATCAAAACTAGAAGTAAAATAAAAGCAAATAATAAACTAAGGGATAAATAACCAAAATTATTATACAGCCAAAACATAGCTGCATTGCTTAACCATTCATGGTCTACCCATTTTTTGCCATTTAAGGTATAATTATAATAGTTAATATCCGGTACTTGTTTTTCAGCTAAAATTTGTTCCCCAACTTTAAGATGCCAGCCCAAATCAGGATCTAAGTAGTTATAAGAGTTTTTTAATAAAAATACAAAAACAAAAATATAGAATAGTATGCAGATAATTTTTGTAAAACGGTTTTTTGGCATAAAAATATAATGCGAATGCCGCAAATTAATATGCGAATGCCGCGAATACGAATTATGCGAATTATTCGCATAGAATATATTCGCAGCATTCGCATAAATTCGCGGATTCGCATTATTATTTATTGTATCATATTGTAATTGGTTTTGTATATTGTCTTATGTATTGAAAAATGGTAAAATATGGATAAGGTTGTTGATAAACTCCCACAAATTTACAAATTCTCTACAAATTTACAAATATTTACTAATCGTGTTATTTCGTATTTGTAAATTTGTACTTGATTTGTAGATTTGTGGGAAATAATTTATTTTAAACCTCGCAGGATAAGTACTGATTGTAAATAAAGTATTTATAAATTTTATATTGCAAATTTTTAAAATTGTGCTTATCAAGCGATTTTTAGAAGGGAGGTGAAATATGAAAAAATTAGTAATTTTCGCCATGTTGGCTCTTATGCTGGCTCCTTGCCTTGCCTTAGCTCAAACTGCTGATTTTGGCTTTAATTATGCTGAAAATCTTGGACTAGGCAA
>DAOWHZ010000088.1 GCA_030641105.1 bacterium
ATCAATTATCTCTTTAAATATATCATATATTCAACTATTAACAGAAATAAAGGAAACAAAATACTAAGAATAATTTGAGTATCTTTTCCAATACTATCCAAAGATTGCAGGATAAAAAAAGTAATTAATCCTAAAGTAATAGCTTGGAGTGTTCCAAATATCCAGAATATTTTGTTATTTTTCATAAATTTTATAGTTAAATTTATTAATCACTATGAATTACTTCTACCTTTAAAAGTCCAAACATGGAAATCCACCCTCGGTGAATTTGATGGCGGGAGCGAAGGGACTCGAACCCTCGACCTCTTGCGTGACAGGCAAGCGCTCTAACCAACTGAGCTACGCCCCCAAAAGAAAAACAGTCTCTACTGGACTATTTTCATAGATAATATCATACAAACTAACTAAAGTCAATATTTGAAACCGCCAAAAGGCAATTCTCTTATTTTATTATTTTTTCCCTTTAACAACAGGGAACCGCAAAGTCACCTGCGTACCCACATTTTCAATTGAACTAACCCTAATACTGCCGCGCATCATCTCAACAATCTTTTTAGTAATCCACAAGCCCAGGCCAGTGCCGACAATATCCGCGGTTTTTTTATTTTGCGCGCGATAAAATTTTTCAAACAATCTTTGCTGATCCTTGGCTGTCATGCCAACGCCAGTATCTTTAATTTTAATTTCTAAAACTTTATTTTTTTCTTTTTCTTCAGTTATAATTTCAACCCCGCCTTTTGCAGTATATTTAATGGCATTGCCGATTACATTAAATAAAACCTGCTTAAAACGCTCGCTGTCAATATCAATTAAAGGCAATTTATCAGCATGCGGCTTGTATTCAAATTTTAAATTTTTTTCATCCGCCTGTACTTTTAATTCAGCAACACTGTCTTTGATAATTTGGCTGACATCCATTGGCTTTTTTTCTATTTTAAGCCGGCCTTGCTCAATGCGGCTGACATTTAATAAATCTTCAACTAACTTTGCTAACCTGTTTGAAGAGCTCTGAACTATTAACATGGTTTCTTTTAATTTATCGCTGATCTCGCCAAAAGTACCGTCTAATACCATGGAAATATAACCTTTAATGCCGGTTACCGGGGTTCGCAATTCATGCGAAGCAATAGAAATAAATTCATCTTTCATTTGATCAACCTCTTTGATTTTTCTATATAAAAGCGCGTAATCCCATAACCGGACAGCAATTGCTAAAAATAAAATAACAATTAAAACGGTTACAACTAACAAAATAATTGAAGCATTACGATTATAATGGGTTAATTCATCAATAATTTTAGAAGACAGTTTCATTGTTAAAAGAGCTTGCTTTTCACCAACTGTATTGCTCATGGGCAAGGCTACCAGCCAAAACCTTTCCTCTGAATTAAAGCCATTAACCAGCTCCTCGCCTTCAGCAGTAGAAGCTAATCGCAAAGAATCAGTTGCTAAGCCGTCATTATCCGGCTGTGTCCAGGCTATCTTATAATAATAAAATTTTAAAATTTTGCCTAAATCTTCCTTTTGAGAGCTGGCAATTATTTTAAAATCGTCGCCCTCCGGCTTAAGCACTGCTAAATCCTGAAATTCCAAATTCTTTTGTGACAATGTTTCAATCTTTTGTTGAATTGTTTCCTGATCAGTTAAATCATCTTGGATTAAAGCATAAATAGAACGGCCCACAATCAAAGCCTGGCGCTGCAAGGCAACATCCAGGCTTTGGTTATATTTGTTTATTATAAAAACAGTATTAAAAGCAATTAGCAAAGGTATTAAAATAATTAAAATAATGCCATAAGCCAATTGCAAAGTTTCTCTATTTTTTTCAAAAAAATTCTTTATGTTCATGAATATATAATATAATTCAAATCCTCATCCCGCTAAGGCGGGAAATAATAATTTGTAGTATTCGGATTATTTTAAACTCTTAACCCCTGCTTCCTCTTCTGAATAATAAAAATAACAAACAGCAAAATACCTGCCACAACTGTTAAAATAGCAATAATCAAATAATACTTAATCATGCTTTCTGCCTTTTTAGTAGTTGGAGCAGCAACCGAAGCAGCTACAAAATCCTTAACTGACACGGCTTTGGCTTCCTTAACAAAGAAATTTAAAGGATTACTCTTTGTTATTACCTTGCCGGTATTATCATTAATGGCCACATAAATTTCATGTTCGCCTTCAATCAAAGACTTGCTGAATTCATACTGCCAATTGCCGTATTCATCAGCTTGCACAGTGGCTACGATTGGCAAGTCAGAATAAATATATAAAGTGGCTACGCTGTTTGGCTCGGCTTGTCCAGCTAAATTGTATCCTTGGTTTAATCCATTTTGTTCATCGGCAAGATTAACAATGCTTTTAACAGCCAGCTCTTCTGACACTTCGCCTTCGGTTTTTGGCTGGCCCAAAGTTTTATCAGTTAAAATCGCCTGATCAACCGGAGCCATGGCAATTTTTAATTCTCCCGCGCCTGTTGGATTATAATTATTTGCCATTTCTGCGCCATCATTATAGCCATCGCTATCACTGTCAGGATTATTTGGATCAGTGCCTAATCTAATTTCCATATCATCGGACAATCCATCTCCATCACTATCAATCATTAAAGCCACTGGCGCTGTCTGGATTAAATTCTCATCTTCATCTAAGATCAACCTTTCTCCAGCAGCTATAATTTTTAAACCGGTTTGCTTTTCTTTAATTGGAATAATTTCCTTGGCCATTTCTAAGGTTGCTTCTAAATCTTCTATAGCAACAGATGCGCCTACCATCTGAATTACTTTTTCTTTTAATTCAGCAAACTGAACTTGCTTAGCCACGATATTGCCTAAATGCCTGTCTCTGATTGAATTCTTGCATTGCCAGTCATCCACACCCTGGCAGGTAACTTGAGGAGCGTATTTGTTAAACATAAATTCCTCGCATTCTTGCTCGTCTTCTATGCCGGCCGCAATACATTCGCGAGGCCCATATTTTTTAAACATTATTTTATCGCACTCCTGTCTGGTTGTAGCGCCAGCATCACGGCATTCTTTAGGCATATATTTTTGCTGCATATAAAGATCGCATTCTTTTTCATCTGTGATGCCTTGATCTTGACATTCCTTGGGCATATACATTTTTCTCATTACTTTTTCACATTCTTCGGGTGTTTTAGCACCGGCTTTTTGGCACTCAATCGGCAGTTTATCCGCGGGTACTCCCTCTTCACCATATTTTTCAAACATGTATTTTTTACACGCTTCAGGATTTAAAATTCCAGCTTCACGGCAATCATCAGGTGCGTGTTTTTTAAACATAAACTTTTCACATTCTTTAGGCGTAGTAATCCCGGCTTCAATGCACTCTTTTGGCGCGTGTTTTTTAAACATTATTTCTTCACATTCCTCTGGACTAGTAGCTCCGGCATCTTTACACTCTGGCGGCATATGCATCATCATCATGTGCTTCTCGCATTCCTCCGGATCAGTAATATTAGCTTGTGAACATTCCTGTGGCATATGTTGAATAAACATTATTTTATCGCATTCTTCTTTGGTTGTAGCCCCGGCTTGTAAACATTCCGGCGGCATAAATTTTTCAAACATTATTTTTTCACATTGTTCAGGTGTAATAATTCCGGCTTCTCTGCATTCTGGAGGCATTCCCTGCTCTTCTTCATAATATCCAAATTCACTAACTGGCTCAAATTCAAATTTAACTAAATTATCCATGTTGCCATATTTCTCCCTTAATATATAATCGCATTCTACTGGATTAGTAATTCCTGCCTCTTGGCATTCAGGCGGCAAATGATTTTCCATCATATATTTATCGCATTCTTCCGGAGTAGTGATATCAGCGCTTTTACATTCAGGGGTTAAAAAATTTTGAATACTCATTATTTTATCGCATTCTTCTTTGGTTCTAACTCCTGCCTGAACACACTCATACGGCATACTGGAGGTAAAAATAATTTTGCTACACTCCTCTGGCGTAGTTGCTCCGGCTTGCTGGCATTCCCAGGGCATAGCAAACCTGAACATATATTTTTTGCATTCTTCATGATCTAAAATTCCTTGCATTCGACACTCTGGCGGCATTATCATAAACTTGTCGCACTCTTCTTGAGACAATCCTTTATCTCTGCATTCCGGAGGTGTCATCATATATTTATCACACTCTTCCCATGTTAAAAATCCTTTTTCACGGCACTCTGGCGGCAGAGACATAAACTTTTTGCATTCTTCCGCGGAATTAATATTATTTTTCTGGCATTCAGGTAAAACATCAAAAATAAACTGTTCAATAATGGGTTGTTTAATAGTTGTCCCTGCCATTGGTTGAATTATTTCTTTGGGATAATACTCAACAGTTGGTTTTTCCGGATAATACTCATCAATTGGCTGCGGCAATAAAGTATCAGTATAATTGTTTTTTATTTCAATGCTGTCATGCAGATCAACTTTATTTGTTGCTTGCCCCGTTGGATAGCCTGCTTCATCCAATGGGGCTTGGTTTTTTGTTTGGGAACTAAATGATTTAGAAACTTTAACCTCCCCTCCAACAAAAGCATGGGCTGTTATTTTATAATAATTATCAGGAAATTCAGCGGTCCTCCAGATAAAATAATATTGTTTATTATTTTCTTTAATGCCCTGATATTTTTCACTGCGAGCGCCTTCAACAGCAAAATCAACTTTATTAACTTCTTTATTAAGCATTGCGGTAATTCGCTGATCACCGGAAAGAGGCGGCTGAAGAGCTTCCAGCCAGGTAATTTCATAAAAATCCGGTTCATAATCAATAGTGTCATTAATTGTTGTTAAAGGATTATTTATTATCACATCTACTTGTTTAGATATATCTATATAACCGCTTTTTGTGGCATAAGCTTTAATTGTATACTGGCCATTATTATAAGTAGTGGTATTCCAGGCTAAAGAATAAATTTTATTGCCTTGGTAAATAGGGGCATATTGATTTAATTGATTTCCATTTTGCAAAATAAAAAATACCACCTCTGCTTCTTCGCTAGTTTTAACAGAAAAATTAGCGCTGCCAGATACTTCAGCAGGCGCAGACACAAACTCCATGGCCATAATATAATGAGTAGTGTCTGTGGCAGTAGTAGCTTTAACAAAATCCGCAACCACAAAAAAAACCGCCTGGTTTAATACCAATAAAGCGGCTAATACAATATTAACAAACTTAAACTTTGTTTTTTTCATATATTTTTGTTTTTATTTTTAGCCCTGCTCGTCGCAAGGAGCGGGGTGGTTTTTTAATTTTTTTATTTTATATGTTAATTATAGCACATAAAACATTACTTGTCAAAAATTGCACTTCGTGGTAAAATTTAGGCGAGTTAAATTGACAAATCATAAATTTTATTATAATATCTTTAATAGCTAAATAATTTTAATTTTATTTAAAATAGAATGGTTTCATTCTGTTTTTTATATAAAAGTATATGTCCAAAGAAAAACAAGACAAAAAAGCCAATAAAGAAAGCAAAAAAACTGCTGAGAAAAAAGAGAAAAGAGTCATTCCTGAAATTAGGCCTGGCATGACTATTAAAGTCTACCAAAAAATTAAAGAGCTTAACCCCAAAGGAGAAGAAAAAGAAAGAATACAATATTTTGAAGGCATGGTTATTGCCAGAAAACATGGCAAACAAGCCGGTGGCACAATTACTGTTAGAAAAATTTCTGACGGTGTCGGCGTTGAAAAAATTTTTCCGTTGAATCTACCCGCTATCACCAAAATTGAAATTAAGAAACAGGTGCGAGTTAGACGAGCTAAGTTGTATTTTTTGAAACGCGGATATAAGAAGAAATTGAAAGAGAAGAAAGCCGCTTAAGCCATCCGCGGTAAAATTGATATATACCTCGCGCCAAATTTTAAAAGCGGATGTGGTGGAATTGGTAGACACGCAAGCTTGAGGGGCTTGTGGCCGCAAGGCCGTGGAGGTTCAAGTCCTCTCATCCGCACCCATCCTTCGCCAAGGCTACGGATGGCAAGCCATTTTTTATTTCAATTTTATGGGCTTGCCCTACGAAGCCTTGGCGCA
>DAOWHZ010000007.1 GCA_030641105.1 bacterium
GAGGATAGTGATTAAGGATCAAATAAAACTGTGTATAAATTCCAAATATCAAATCCCAAATAACAAATAAATCTCAAATCCCAATAACCTAAATTTCAAATATCAATAAAGCTAATTTTAGCTATTAAAAACCCAAGTTTTGGAATTTTGGAAATTGAAATTTGTTTGTTATTTGGTGTTTGTAATTTGGGATTTCAAAAATTAACCTCTTTTATTTTATTTGAGTCTTAACCAGTAATAAATATATTTATAATTTAAAAAAATATGGATGAACAAGTAAAAAAAATATTAGAAGAAAATTTAAAGCTGACTAAAGAAATTTATAAAATGACCAAGAGTATTAAGAGTTTTGTTTTGTGGCAGAGAATTTTTGGCGCGCTAAAGATTTTAATTATTGTAACGCCGATTATTTTAGGCATTATTTTCATTCCGCGACTCATAGAGAATGTTAAAAACAATCCTGAGGGCCTGTTAAGCCACCCATTAATAGATGCTTATTTGGGGGGCATAATAGATTCTGCCGCGCAAAAGATAGATGTAAATAATATAGATCCAGAAAGCGTGCCCGCAGAATATCGTAAATATTTAAAATAAAAATGAAGAAAAATAGGGAGAAAATTAAACATTTAACAAATTTTGAAGAAGTAATATTAAAAGTTGTGGAGAAAATACCTACTGGCAGGGTAACGACTTATAGTAGCATTGCTAATGCAGTTAATCGGCCTAAAGCGGTTCGTGCAGTAGGTAATGCCTTGCATAAGAATTTCTGGACTCCCAAAACACCATGCCATAGAGTTGTTAAAAGTAATGGCAGTATTGGCGGGTATGCAGGCGGGGTTAAAGAAAAAATTAAGTTATTGCGCATTGAAGGCGTGAAAGTGAGAAAAAATAAAGTTGTTGATTTTAAAAAAATTAAACATTAATATGATTAAGCTAAACAAACAATTATTTTGGGATGTGAAGTTTAAGGATCTTGATTATCAAAAAAATGCTGATTTTATTATTAGCAGAGTTTTGTCTTTTGGCGACCTGTCTGATTATAAAATAATCAAGGAATGGTATGGATTAAGGAAAATTAAAAATATTGCTAAAAAAGTTAATTACCCTAATAAAAAAAGTTTGTATTTTTGGAGTTTAATTTTTGACTTACCAATATGCACGAAGAAGTTATTAACAAAAAAACCAAGCGCGTTTTGGCAGCGTTAGTTAGAAGTAATTTAATCAAGGATTTTTATTTAGCCGGAGGCACAGCATTAGCCTTGCAATATGGGCATAGAAAGTCAATTGATTTAGATTGGTTTAAGCAGCAAAGTTTTAATACGGTTAAATTAAAAAGGGATTTAGCGGCGCTTGGCAAGATAGTAGTAGATTCAGAAGAAAAAGATACGTTTAACTTAAATTTAGCTGGGGTCAAGTTAAGTTTTTTAGGTTACCCTTATAAGCTGCTTTTCCCCTTATTAAATTGGCAGGGCATTAAAATAGCTGATCATCGTGATATTGCTTGTATGAAATTAGACGCAGTTTCTTCACGAGGCAGTAAAAAAGATTTTATTGATTTGCATTTCTTTTTACAGGATTATTCTTTGGCTGATTTGTTAAAATTATTTGCTAAGAAGTATAAAGGCATAGAATACAACAAGCTTCATATTTTAAGAAGTTTGGTTTACTTTATTGATGCCGATAAAGAGCCAATGCCGCTGATGTTAAGGAAAGTTGATTGGCAGGAGGTTAAAAAATATTTTCAGAAAATGGTTAAAAGCGAAATTTAATAAATTAATGATAAGTAATTTTGTGATAAGTAATCTCGGGTATCCGGGGTTTTTGGTGTATTTTCTTATTTTATGTTATAATAAATATAAAGTTATCCCCAAATTATTTTTAGTATTAGCAATAACTCAAAATCGTCAATCTGCAATCAAAAATTAACTCTATGTCTCCTAAAAAAGCCATTATAATTTTATTGATTTTGTTTTTGATAATGGCTGTTGCAATGACAGCGGTGTATTTTTATTTAAACAAACAAAAGAAATTTAAAACTGACACTTTAGTAGCGCCGGAGCATAAAGAAAAACAATTAACTCCAGAACAAAGAAAACAGCAGCTTGAACAAGCCATGGAACAAGCGGAAAAAAATAATCCAAGCGTAATATCAGCAGATGATGAAGAAGCAAAAGCAGAAAGAAAACAGCAGCTTGAACAAGCCATGGAACAAGCGGAAAAAAATAATCCAAGCATTAATAAATAAAAATAAGATTAATTATTAATTTTTAGTTAATTTATTTTTTATAAAATAAAATGGATTAACTGCCAAATATATGAACAAAGGTAGCTTAAAATTTGCTTCTTATTTATTTATTGCAGTTTTATTAACTTTAGGCCTGACTGTCTCATTGCAGTCATTATTAGCCGCGTGGACAGCGCCTACTGCTGAGCCGCCTGATGCTAATGTTTCTCCTCCAATTAATGAAGGATTAAACAATCAAGTAAAACAAGGCGGTTTAGGCATTGGCGGTAATTTTTTGGTAGGCGTTGATGTTTTTTATGTTAATGAAGCAAGCGGCAATGTCGGCATCGGCACAACAAATCCGGCAAGCGCATTACAGGTTATCGGAACTATAACCGCCACAACTTTTTCCGGCAATGGAGCATCGCTTACAAATCTTAACGCGTCCAACCTTACTACCGGCACAGTCCCTAACGCGCGCCTAGACGCTGATTTGCAGGATTTAGCTGATGGTACGCTTAGCGCAAGCAAAGTGCAATATGGCTTGTATTTTATTGATTCAGCCGGCTCCAGCAACCAAGTATGGAAATCAGACGGTAGTAACAAAGGCTATTGGGGCACTGATGAAACAGGCGCTGGCGGTATTGCTGCCTGCTCTGACTGCGACAGCAGATTTGTTAATGTGAGCGGGGACACTATGACTGGCAGTTTAACAATCAATGGCCAGCAATTAAACCATAACACTAATAATGATTTTTATATTAATTCTTATGATGACCTGCAGTTAAGGATAAACTCTGATGGTAGCGGCTCAGGCAGTTTTGGCATTAACAACAGCAGTAATAGCAGGGTGTTTACGGTTACAAACAGCGGCAATGTCGGCATTGGCACGGCAAGTCCTGGGGAAAAGTTAGAAGTTAATGGAAATATAAAAGCGTCCGGCACAATTTGCGACAGCATGGGCTGTATTGGCAGCGGAGGATCCTCTCTTTGGACAGAAAGCGGTTCTAATATATATAGAAGTTCAGGCAATGTCGGCATTGGGACGGCAAGTCCTGGATATAAATTAGATGTTGCGGGAAGCACGCGTTTAGTAAACACAGGGGGTCGGACATTAATGATTGAAAGAGACGATGGAGATTCATGGTTAACATTTCATGATCCTAATAATTATTGGTATTCAATGGGTATTGACAGATCAGATGGAGGTAAATTCAAGATTAATAGTGGTGGTAATGTTGGAGATAACGCGCACTTTACTATGACAGGTGCTGGCAATGTCGGTATCGGGACGATAAGTCCTGGGGCGAAGTTGGATGTTAACAC
>DAOWHZ010000074.1 GCA_030641105.1 bacterium
ATAAGGGATTTCTCTCTCCGCTTCGCTCCGTTCGAAATGACAAATATTAATATTTGTAAATTTGTAAAAGATTTGTAAATTCGTGGGTTACTTATTTTTTAACCATCCTCCTTATCAACTCCTCATCTTTCTTACTATCCAATTTCTTCTCCAACACCTTCTCCACTGAAACAACCACTAAATCAGCCATTTCTCTCTTAATCTCTTTTAATGTCTTAGCTTTTTCTTGCTGCATATTAGCTTTTTCCTGATTTATAATCTGCCCAATTTCCTCTTTGGCCTTTGTAATCGTCTCTTTTTTTCGTTCTTCCGCCTGCTGGCCAGCTTTTTCTAATATTATATTGGCCTCTTTTTTAGCATATGTGATTTGTTTATTATATTCTTCTTCGCTCTTAATTAATTTTTCCTCAATTTTTTTAGCGTCATCTACGCTTTTCTCAATTTTTTTAGTCCGCTCCTGCATTACTTTCATCAACGGCTTTAAAGCAAAAAAATACAACACAGCAAAAACAATGGCAAAGTTAATAACTTGCGCTATAAGTAATTTAATGTCAATATGAAATGTTTCAATTAAGTTCTCCATAATAAATAATTTAATAATCTTACCACTGCTCCAAAATTGGAGCAGTCCGTAAAACCACTAAATACCGCATTCATGATTTGTGGCTATTCGTTTTAAATTCGTGGCTATTCGTATTTTGCGTGCAAAGCACGACGAACATGAAGCCAAAAATAAACTAAAACAGCCCTACTTAATCCCGAACGCGATCACTAACGCGTAAATAGCAATAGCTTCGGCAAAAGCCGCGGCCAAAAGCATAGGCACTAAAATTTTTCCGGCAGCTTCCGGGTTTCTGCCAATAGCTTCCATGGCTTTAGCGCCAATAAAACCAATGCCCAGTCCTGGCCCGATTGAGCCAATGCCAATAGCTAAAGCTTTAGCTAACATTACATTTTCCATAGTTTTTAAACATTAAATTATTTATAAATATTTATTACCCTACGAAATTACAAATCTAATACAAATTTACGAATATCAGAGAAAACATTTTTAGTATTTGTAAATTTGTAACGGATTTGTAATTTCGTAGGAGTTAATGTTCTTCAGCGCTTGTACTCATCGTAAGATACGCCAAAATCAGCATAGCAAAAATTAAGGCCTGAATCAAGCCTACAATAATTTCTAAAAACATAAACGGAATCGGTAAACCAAAGGCTAGGATCGCAGCCATGGATGCAAGCAAAACTTCTCCAGCAAAAATATTGCCGAACAACCGAAATGACAAGCTGGCTATTTTGGCAACCTCGCCGATTATTTCAATCAAGCCCACAAAAGCTTTAATTGGATTAATTATTAAAACAGCTGGATCTTTTATTACTTTCTTGGGTATTTCTAATAATACTTTAATATTAATAAACTTATTTAAATAACGCCAAGCCCCAACTGCCGCTACACCAAAAATATGACTAACCACCACGCCGATAATTGCTAAAGCTAAAGTTGTGTTTAGGTCAGCTGTACCGCCACGGAAATATGGCACAAAAATATGCTTACTACTCTCTGATACAACCTGCCCGATTGAACCAACTCCGGGCAAAAGCCCCATCCAGTTTGACAATAAAATTATAATAAAAAAAGCAAAGACTAAAGGAAAAAATTTCAAAGACTTTTCTCTTGAGCCGGTTACAGAATCAAACACTCCGAGAAACCATTCAATAATCATTTCCATAACATTCTGAAAGCCCTTGGGAATCATTTTAATTCTAGCTTTTAAAAATAAACTTACAGCCAAAACTATTAACACAACCAGCCATGAATTAAACAAGGAATTAGTTACTGGAAAATTGCCAAAATGAAAAATCGGTTCAGCAAAAAGCGTGTGCTCATGATGGATTTCTGTGTGAGTTTCAGTTTGGTGGGACATAAATGTTATTAGTTAAATTAGTTAAATACGTTCTCAATTATTAGCTAAACAAATTATTGGCCTCATCTTCGTCTTTAACATATTTAACTAAGAACTAATTTAACTAATTTAACAAAACTTATTTTTCATTATCTTTCTTTTTCTCTTGAATTTCCTTTTCAATTTTGCCATATTCTTTCTTCACATTCTTTACCAATCCAAAAATTGAAATCAAAAAAGCAAATCCAACTGTTACTAAGAAAAGTATGGGTTCTGTATCATACTTTTTATCTAACCACTTACCAACAAAAACTGCAATTAAAATAGGGGCAAAAATCCAGGAAGAAAATCTTAAAAACATTATCATAGCCGGCTGCCACCATGCTTGTCCCGAGTTGTGCCGAGGAGCCCGGCTATTTGCTTCTTGTTTCTCTTCTTTCTCGGTCATAATCACATTTTTATACTCCGTAACTTCAGCGAAGAAGTATAAAAACAAAATAAATAAGGACACGGTTGTCCTTGATTATAAAATTCTCAAATCACCAATATACCAAATTAATTATCCGCTTTATATTCTTATTATTTTACAAATCCTAAAAAAAGTCAACTCTTTTAAAAAAAATTAAAATAACTGAATGATGAATTTTTAGACAGCCTGCGCTACTATGCGAAGTAATAAAAAAATCTTAATTCGCCGAAAAATAAGTTTTTTTATCAGGACGACTTTATTTTTTCTCCTTTTTTTAACCAATTTACTCCTAAATAAACAAAAGGCGTATCAATGATTGCAAATAAAATTTTAAATAAATAATAAGGAATAATTAAGTGTATTATAAATATAAAAGTAAATTTTGGAGTTAATTGATAAAATGCGATCATCATAAAAACAAAAGTATCAATCAATTGGGACACAATTGTTGATAAATTATTTCTAAGCCACAATGCTTTGCCTTTTGTTTTCTTTTTCCACCATTCAAAAGAAATAACATCATGGATTTGCGCTAAAGCAAAAGCAATAATGCTCGCGGCTATAATTCTTAGCGAACTTCCAAAAATTGTTTTATATTCATTATTAAAACTGTATCTTTCGTGAGGTTCTAATGCAATAAACACGCCTGCATATAAAAAAATAATAATCAAAGTTAAGACCCCGCCAACAATAAAATGTTTAACTGTTTTTTTTCCATAAATTTCTTCAACTATATCAGTAATTAAAAATGTTAAAGGAGCCATAAAAATTGCGACTGACACGGAAACGCCGAATAAACTTGTAATTTTGCCTCCGAGCAAATTCATGCCCACTAAAAGACCGATAAATATCGCGAATAAAATTTGCAGTCTTGGATTATTCATATTTTTTATAGAAATTTTTTAATAGCGGATAATATATATCCTCTTTTATTGGAATTAATAAATCTTGATACATTTCTTTATTAGTGAATTCAACAAAATCAGCACCGCGTATAATCGCCATCGGTTTTTGCTCGTTTCCTTCACCCATTGACAATACGCCCATAACAGCCAGCGCGTCAACGATATTGCTTCTTTGCACTTTCATCTCATATCCAAAAATATCTTTCTTGCCTATATAACTTTTTAAAGGATTAAGCCCGTAAAATCCAATTGAAATTCCCATACAGCCATAACGCATCAGGAGTGAATGGCTGTCTGTAATTATAACCGCTAATTTTTTTAATGAAAATTTATTTTTTAAATATTCGCAAATTTTTTTTGCTTCTTTTTCCGAATTTTTTGGCCAAAGAGTGTAATAACCATCTGAATTGCTTTTATCTATTCCAGCGGATGAAATTAATGTACCATTTTTTATTGTTGTAATTACATATTCATTCGGACATTCTTTTCTCGGTATAAAAATATCCGCTTCTTTTTTTATTAAATCATCTTTATTTTTAATAGAACTAATTTTTATACAACGGCCTTGATGAATAGAAAGTATTTTTGATGTAATAAGAAAAATATCTTTTTCTTTAAGTATCGGACAAAATTCATCTATGACATTATAAATATCATCTTTAGGAGGTTTTACTATCCTTGTTTTTATCGGAATAATTTTCATAAAAAATAGCGCTAACACACAAAAACAATAAAAAAATAAAAAACAATAAAATGTGTTTTTGTATTTAGTATTTTCGTATTTTAATCAAATCCCAAACAACTCCTTGGCGTTCCTTGTCGTAATCTCAGCCACTCTTTCTAAACTTAAATTCTTAATTTCCGCAATCCTCTGCGCTACATATTTTACTAAAACCGGTTCATTGCGCTTGCCACGGTATGGTTCAGGGGTCATATACGGGCAATCAGTCTCAATCATAATCTTTTCATTTGGCACTTTGCGGATTAAATCATCCCACTGAGCGGAAAAAGTAATCACGCCTGTAAAAGAAATCATTAACCCTAAGGAAAAATATTGCCAAGCCAAATCCTCATCGCCGGAAAAACAATGCATCACGCCCCATAATTTATTAACTGGAATTATTGCTTTGAATTTCTTTTTAAAATCCTTTAAAACTCCCATCATATCATCATGCGCCTGGCGGCAATGAATAATGACCGGCAATTCCAGATTACGCGCCAGCTTTAATTGCTCAACAAACACCTCTTGCTGTTTTTGTTTGATTGCTGGCACATCAGCGCCATGATCAATATGATAATAATCCAAGCCAATCTCGCCAATAGCCACAACTTTCTTAAACTTGGCTAACTTCTCATATATTTCATAATTAAACTCTTCAAATCTGCTGTTAAAATTATAATCATCACCCTTGGCTTGAATCTGCTGAAGATGAATCGGATGCAATCCCGCGGCGGCATAAACTCCTTGTTCATATTTATTGGCTAAATCCAAAGCGCGTTTTGATGTTTTATAATCCGCGCCTACTAAAATCATCTCTGTCTTATTAGATAAAGACCGGCGAATCACTTGATCCGCATCATCTTTGAAAACATTAAAATTTATATGGGCATGAGTATCTATGAACATAAATCTTTAAAATTTCTAAATTATAAATTATAATGTCTAATAAATTTCTAATGTTTAAATACTTAATCACAAAAAACTTAAACCGCTGCGTCAGAGTCTTCCCGCAGTATTGCGGGAGACTCTAACGATTATCAGGCTAATTCCTTAATACTTTTATATCATCCACATCTCTTAAATCAATCAGCTTTGACGACTTTAATCTTCTTGGCTTGCCGGCATCAATAACTAAGTCCGGCTTATTTGCGCCAAAATATTTCTCAATATTATCCACATCTGTTAAACTTTTCCGTCCGCTAATATTAATACTTGTTGAAACAATCGGCTTTCCTACTCTCCTTATTATTTTAATTAAAAAATCACTTTTAGGCAATCTAACAGCCACGCCCTTCATTCCGCCTGTTAATGCTTCTGGCAATATTTTTTTCTTTTTTAAAATAGCAGAAATAGGGCTTGGCCAAATGTTTTTTAAATATTCATATTGTAATTTATTAACATAACAATACTTTTTTAACATTGTTATGCTGCTCACCAAAATTAACAATGGCTTATTTCTACTTCGTTTTTTTATTTTATAAATCATCTCAATGGCTTTTTTATCTGTTGCCAAGCATCCCAAGCCATAAATTGTATCAGTTGGATAAGCAATAACTTTGCCTTTTAATAAATAATCAGCAATTAAATCAACTTCCTTTTTATTAAATTTATCTAAATTAATTTTTATCTTTTTCATTTTTTCTTTTTAAAATTTTAACCACTCCCTTATCCGCATCAACTTCCACCAAATCCCCGTCTTTTAAAACTTTGGTCGCGATTTTAGTCCCGATGATGCAGGGTTTTTTCATTTCACGCACCACAATCGCGGCATGGCAGGTTATACCGCCCTCATCAGTAATAAAACCAGCTGCTTTTTTCATAGAAACAATATAATCTGGGCCTGTCATAGTAGCAATTAAAAAATCTCCCCTTTTGATCTTACTCCCTTCTTTTGGAGACAATAAAACCTTAACAATGCCTTGGTAAATATTATTTATTCCCCTTGATGCCACCATGCCTGTAATATTTGACTGTTCAGTTTGATTTTTTAATTCTTTTAAAATTTTATCCTTTTGCTTATTTGAAATAATTCTTATCTTATCATTCTTAAATTCAAGCATAAATTCATTATCTATTCTATAATTACTGATCTTTAAAATTTTATCTCTACTATCTTTAACATCTGTTAATTCTTCTGAAAATAGATATTTTAAATTCTTGTACGGAATATTATATCTTTTCTCTAATTCCAATATAATATTTGAGTAGTAATAATGAAATTTTGAAGCAACCTTTTTCCGTTGATCTGTCCAAATATTTAAAATATTAATAATATTTATTAACCTTAACTGCTTTTTTGTTAATTTATATTTTTTAACTATTTTATTTCGTCTTCTTAAATTATTTTTATCGTTGAATTCTATTTTATTGATTTTGTTGTTGATATTTTTAGAGTGTTTCTTATGATGTTGTTTTAATATTCTAGTAAAATACGCTCTATCCCAATATTCTAATCCATCATACCCAAACGGAATCCACCCATAATCCTCTGATAATTTTTGGGCTATTTTTTCTGAATTTTTTTCACCATTCTTGATTAATTTTGTATATTTTAATAAGTCATATTCTAATTGGCTAACAAAAGTTTTAACTGTAGGTGTTGTTAAGATTAAAAAATCGTCTCGTGATATATTTAAATGGCCGCTAACCATCTTGTCAAACTTATCCCCTCCATTAAGCCGCACCTGATCATTGGCTACATTATAATTTATATACTCTCTCTTTATTTTATCAACCAACTGAATTAATTCTTCAAAATTTAACTGATGGAATTTTACTTTTTTAATATTGCTTAAAAATTTCTCTGCTCCTTTGTCGACCTTCGCAACCTCTTCTTTAATACAACTAAAATATTTTATATCTTTAAACATTGCATCAGCAATATAGCCGCCAACCTTTTCAAAATCATCTTTCAGAAACATTGATTTAGCTCTTCCATTTTTAATTAATGACCAACATGTTTTTTTCTTAATTTTATATATTTTTTTATTTTTTTCTACAATAACAACTAAGCCCATCCAAGAAAATGGAGTTAGCATATGTTCCCTATCTCTTATTATTAAATATTTTTCTTTTGCCATATTTTTGCTAATTATAGCTAAATTATTTACAAACTATTGACAACTATTGACATAACTATTGATATATGCTATATTGTAAAGTCAAGGTAATTCACTTTGACTTAGTTCAAATGAGCTAACTCTTTCAAAATATAAATGAGGAGGATACGAAATGTCAATTTTTTTAATCACACACGGCGATCGTTTCTTTGGCCCGAATCCAGGGCACACAGAAAAAGGTTTCAAACAACTTCGGCGACTCGTGCCTGCGGTTCCAATAGACACTTCTCTGTTCGTAATTGGAACAGGAAAAAGGTTTCGTGAAATTCACGAGACTATCACTGAAACCAGACCTGATCTGATTTCAGTGCGACAAAAATCGTCGCCCTTCTGCGGCTCACCGGACGGGCTTGAGGCTGACGGAAATGTCGTTTTAGTTGACGGAACATTAGTCGACTTAAAAAACGACTATATCGGCCTAACCTCCTCATGCTTTAACGCGTGGGGATTTATCGGCCTCCTTCCGTTTCCGTCATGCGCTCTTCTCTGCGCTGGTGGCGAACTCATGATTGCCTTGGGGTTAAAGGCAATCAGTGAGCAAGGTCAGCTCTATGAGCTTGACATTACTACTAAAACCGGATGGAAAATTTCTTAAAACCGTCCACCACTCATAACTGATTCATTCAGCCGAACAACATATAAACGCAAGTTTATCCCTGTTGTTCGGCTCTTTTTATAACTTTAACAATCCCATTATCCGCATCCACTTCAACCAAGTCCCCGTCTTTTAAAACCTTAGTAGCGATTTTAGTGCCGATGATGCAGGGCTTATTCATTTCGCGGGCCACTATAGCGGCATGGCAGGTAACTCCGCCTTCATCAGTAATAATCGCTGATACTTTACTAATCGCTGGAACATATTCTGGGATTGTCATTGGCGCAACTAAAATATCATTTTCTTGCACTTTAAAAAGTTCTCGTTTATTCTCTACTATTACCACTTTACCGATTACTGCTTTTCTCTGTTTAAAAGCTGGCGTGCCTTTAATTGTTTTAACTTCTTTATCTACAGAATGTTCAATCAGATTCCATCCTTTTGCATTTAGATATTGTTTTAATGGGATATGCCAAATATTTCCACCTGCTACAAAAAAATATTTTTTTCTTTTTTTAAGCTCCCTTGTTAATTTTAATTTAAAATTACCGCTAACCTTATCTTTAAAAATGGCGGATGTTTCTTCAATTGAAATAAAATAATAATAATCTTCTGGCAATTTAATTCTTCTCAGTGCCTCTTTGCCAAATTTTTCCGATAATCCATCACTTAAAGGTCCATAAATTTTTTCAGCCACAGTTCTTGCTTGAACCGCAATATCCTTTTCTCCTCTATACTTTAACTCATATTTTGAATAAAATTCTATTTGCTGCGGAAAATATATCATCATTACATATTTTGGCCCAATAGCAATAGATTCTCTCACAAACTCAGAAAAAAGTAAATTTAATTCTCTGTTGCTTTTTCCATTAAAAGAAAATGGTAATAGCTTGCTGAACTTTTTTTTATAATCCTGCGATTCTTGAATTAATAATTCTGAGGTGTCTTTTATAAAATCTGGATTCTTCTTTAATTCTTTCACTATAAATTGAAACATCCCACTTGTATGCTCTTTGTTTGATCTATATAAAATTTCTTTCCTTCCATCCCACAACAAACAAACATCTGTGTATCTCCACATAAATTGATTCTCAAATTCTTGAGTAAATATCTGATAAGCAATTTGACAATAAATAACTGTCCAGTCTCGATAAGTTGTTGGCTCAAAAATAAGATTTTGACGCACAATCTTTTCTTTATTGGCCATAATTTATAGAGTTGAATAAAAAATATCACAAAGTCGTAATCGGCCTAGATTGCACAATATAAAACTTCCCATCCCTAAACGCCCATTCAATGTCCTGCGGTTTTTTATAGTGCTTTTCAATATTAGCGCAAATCTTTGCCAGCTCAATAATCTGCTTGTCTGTTAATTTCTGCTTTTCCTGTTTGCTCTTTGGAACAGCTATCCATTTTACGCCCTTACGCAAACAACGAACAATCTGCTTTTCTTGTTTTGCTATATTTATATCTAAAATTTCAAACTCACTTTCAACTTTTAACTTTTTAACTTTTAACTTACTTACAACATAAGCGTCTGGAGTAATTGACCCTGAAACAATGGCTTCGCCCAGGCCCCAGCCGGCCTCAATAATCATTTGATTCTTGTCCTTTGTCACAGGATGCACAGTAAAGCAGGCTCCTGAAATTTCTGATTCAACCATCTCTTGGACTACAACCGCTACGCCTACATGCGTTTTATGCAAATTCTTTTCTTTGCGGTAAAAAATCGCTCTTGGCGTAAATAAAGATGACCAGCATTTTTTCACATTCATTAGCAATGTCTTTTCAGTTGTGTTTAAATAAGTTTCCAGTTCTCCCGCCCAAGAAGCCACTTCTGAATCTTCGGCTGTGGCCGAAGAACGGACTGCCGCGAATTTGCATTTTAACTTTCTAAATTCCGCGGAAATTCCTATTCCCAAATCCTTTGGCATTTTAGCGTCATGGATTAAATCCCGAATCACATTTGAAGCCCTGTCAACTGAATTTATATCATCATAATTTACCTTTTTTAATTGAGATTCAATTTCCTGCGTTAAATCAACCTCTTCCAGAAATCTGTCAAAAGCGCCTGCTAAAATAACAAAACCCGGCGGAACCGGAATTTTAGCGTTTACTTGCCCGCCATAGCATTGTCGCTGACGCTTCATAGCTTTAGCGACGGAGCGGCGTAGGTGGGACATTTCACCAAGCGAAGCTCCTTTGCCCCCGGCAATATTAACATCTTTTTTTGTTAATTGTTTAAATGTTTTAATAAACATAAATTATATCAACGACTTCAGCTTATCCAGCATCCCGGGCAAAAGCGGCTTTAAAGCATTAATAAATCCTACTAAAAATGGCGCGACTTTTGAACCCTCTAATAATTTGCTAATCAGTCCGCCAACCAAAAAATTATTAGCTGTAATATACAAGACTAAGCCAACAACAATTCCGCCTTCCAAAAATCCAAATACGGCTCCTCCCAAACGGTTGATTGTTTTTAGAAAAGGTATAATGGAAATAATATTATAAGTCTTGTCCAGTATGGAAAAAGCAAAGCAAACCAAGCGGTTTATTATTGTAAATAAAACAATAAAAGTTACCACCTTGCCCAAAGTGTCGTGGCCGAAAAATAAATTCTCAGCCAATTCAAAAGCGTCTACATAAAAAATGCTTGCCAGCCAAGCGCCTGCTATCACGCCTGCCAAAGACCCAACAGCCCTGATAAGGCCGAAAAACAAGCCGTAAAAAACAAAGCCGGCAAGGATGATGAGTAAAATGGTGTCAAAAATTCCAACTAACATAAAAATTATCTTATTAATCATTGATCATTAAACATTGATCAATGGTCAATGATTTTGTATTCTCGGAAACAACACTTCGCCTTTTTTAATTTGAGTATCAGAACTTAAACCGCCCCACTTAGTTGCCTCTTTAAAATCCTTTTTCATTTCTTTGGCAGAATCCAATCCTAACTGCGACCAAATTCTCTCCGCAGTATCCGGCATAAACGACCAAACCATCCAGGCGATAACTCTTATTCTCTCTAAAATATTATACATTACATTACCTATATTCTCATCTTTATCTTTTATCAACTCCCATAGTTTAGTTGCTGTTATATAACTATCAAGAAATTTTATTTGAGCAGTTATTTGTTGTAAAGCCCTGTCAATCTCAAGCGCATCTAAACTATTCTCATAACCATCCCAACTAACATCAACTTTGTGATAAAATTCTTTCTTGCCCCAAGCATCAGTTTTCGCATTATCATTTTTCAATTCAATTCCTGTGGCTTGCATTTTTTCTGCCAAAGTAACCGACCGCGCCACCAGATTCCCCAACCCATTAGCCAAATCAGCATTATACTTCTCATCAAATTTATCAAAACTAATATCGCCATCATGCCCAAAAGTTGTTGCGCTCATCAACAAATAGCGCGCGCCATCAACACCGTATCTTTTTACCAAATCTTCCGGCGCAATCACATTATCCAAGGACTTGCTCATCTTCTGGCCGTTCACCATGAAAAAACCGTGTATAAACAACTGCTTTGGCAAAGGCAAATTTAAAGCCAAAAGCATGGCCGGCCAAATCGTAGCATGCACGCGCAGAATATCTTTACTTGTTAAGTGTAAATCAGCAGGCCACTCCTTCGCTACAGCTACGGAGTGCAAGCGACTAATATCAACCTTGTCCTCCGTAGCTTTAGCGAAGGAGGGCAAACCAGTTAAATAATTCAAAAATGCGTCAGCCCAAACATACGAAGTATGGCTTTCATCCCAAGGCAATGGCACACCCCATTTTACATTTTTTCTTGAAAATGAAATATCTTTTAAACCCTCTTTATAAAAACTTAACATTTCATTCTTGCGCTCAATCGGCCTAATTTTAAATTCATCTTTTTTAATTTTGTCCAGCAACTTGTCTTGATACTTGGACAGCTTAAACATGTAGCACTTTTCACTCATCTTTTCCGGCGCAATTCCATGGTCGGGGCATTTGCCATTAATCAAGTCCTTTTCACTTTTATACTGCTCGCACCCCTTGCAATATAATCCTTCGTATTTACCTAAATAAATATCGCCTTTGTCATACAAATATTGCAAGCAATTTTGCACAGCTTTTTTATGCTCTGGATCAGTAGTGCGGATAAAATTGTCATTAGATATATTTAATTCGTCCCAGGCAAACTGATATTTAGCCGCAATTTCATTAACAAACTCCTGCGGCTCCTTGCCTTGTTCTTTTGCTTTTTCAGCAACTTTTGCGCCATGCTCATCAGTCCCTGTTAAAAAGAAAACCTTATCGCCAATCATCCGATGATAGCGCGCCAAAACATCTGCCGCAATGGTGGTATAAGTATGACCAATATGCGGCACATCGTTGACATAGTAAATTGGGGTTGTTATGTAAAATTTTTTATTAGGGGTTGACATAATTTTTATTTATGCTATATTAATATATTGGTAATTAAGCTAATAAAAATCAAAAAAATGAAAGGGGGGAATCAATCATGGAGAAAAAAATAGTTGCTATAGGAAGGCATAAAGACGTAATAGCTCAGCATCATCACTTAGTAATCGTAGAACTTGAAAATGGCTGGTTAAGGCGCGGAAGAGGATTAGGTTATTTAAAAATAACAGCAGAAAAAACATCGGGGCACATTAATATAATAAAAAACGCAGATTCTGGATTTAAAATTATTGAAACACTAGATGATGATTCTGATGATCCTGATCTTTTTAAAAGCAGACTTAAGGAAAAGTGCCTTGAATTTCTTCTGAAAGAAGATGAGGATTTACTGAAAGAAACATTTTTTGATTTTATTGAAAAAGATAGTTGGTTATGCTCAAAAGGCATTATGGCAATCTGGCAGAGACCATAAAATAATATGGAGCTAAAAAACTGCCATTAAAAAAATTCCAAGCGGCTAGACTCAACTCGGGTTTAGCCGCTTTTTTTATTTTTCTTTTGCCCTCACCCTGACCCTCTCCCACAACTGCGGTTGAGGGAGAGGGAACTAACTTTTAATGTTCGCCTCTATTTTTTATTGCTCCCTTCTCCCGCGCTCGCAAGCGTGGGAGAGGGGCCGGGGGTGAGGGGAAATAATAACAACAAACTCTCCTTTTTGCGCATCCTTGCTCTCTTTAATTTTTTTTATTATATTATTAATTTCTCCTCTATAAACTGTTTCGTACATCTTGCTTAATTCCCGACAAACAATAACAGATTGCAATCTTTTTCCCTTATCCTCCGTAGCTTTTTTAACATCTGTAGCTCTAGCGGAGGATGTAGCGAAAGAGGATAATTCCTCCAAAAATTTAATTATTCTATGTTTAGATTCATATACAACTACTGTGTATTCGCTTTCCATTATTTTTTGCAAAAATGTCTGCCTGCCTTTTTTATGCGGCGGAAAACCCATAAAAACAAATTTATCTGCTGGCAATCCAGAAATTGATAAAGCCGCGGTTACAGCCGAAGGGCCTGGAACAGATTCAATTTTTACAGCATCAATAAACTTTTCTAAAACAGCTTGTATTAATTTTCCGCCGGGATCAGATATGCCCGGGGTGCCGGCATCCGATACTAACGCCAAATCTTTACCGCAAGCCAGCAATCCTAAAATTCGCTCAACTTTGGGTAATTTGGAATGTTGATGATAAGAAATAGTTGGAGCAGTTATTTTATAATGGCTCAATAACTTTTTAGTCACCCGCGTATCTTCGCATAAAATAAAATCAACTTCGCGTAGAACGCGAAGAGCCCTTAAACTAATATCTTCTAAATTGCCTATGGGGGTGGCGACAATATACAATATAGCCATAAAACAAAATAATAATTACAAAATTCCAAATCTCAAGCACCAAATAACAAACAAATTCCAAATTCCAAATCTCAAACAGTTTGGTTCCGCATACAATTGCGGGATTGGTTATTGTGATTTGTTTGTTATTTGGAATTTGATATTTGGAATTTCAATCGTCAATCGAAAATCGTCAATCGAAAATCCACTACACAATTTCATCTTTCCTCTCCTTCACATACTTGGTCCACTCCTCTGCCACTTCAACAAAAATTTTAAACGGGGCTTCAATAATAAAATCAAGTATAAAAACAAAGACATTAATACGGGAAAATTTCTCGCTTAACCACTTACCGGCGGCTACAACAGGGGTATAGAAAAAATCACTAAATAAACTTAAAATATTTTCCTTTGCTTCAACAACAATTAGTTCTCTTGTTCCCTTTCTAATTCTAATGCTGAAAAAGCTTACCAGGGCAAGGAAAAACAAAAAGATAGTAATGCTTATCCAATTAAAATGAATTTTGTCCAAACTCCAGACTACAAAGCCAAACGACAAGAAAAAGGTAATGGCGTAAATAATACCAAACATAGAATTCATAAAAGTGCTGCGCTTTATCGGAGGACGTAATTGAAACGGCTCTTTTCTTTTTTTCTCTTCAAAAACAATTTCTTCAATCCCCTCAACAATCTTTTTAGTATTATCTTCAGCCGGCAATTTTGTTAAAAACACTATTAAAAATAATAAAAAAGCCGGGAAAGTTACATTAACCAACAAAGAATAATAATTTAAATCTTCACCAAACCATTTAATGGCTGGTACCTCTAATATAATGGCAAAAATGGACTTGGTTATAAAAATATATAAAATACTGCGCATAGCCGCACGCCAAAGTTTTGCTCTGGTTAACTTATATCTTTTTTCGCATTTTCTTTTTATCTGCCGAGAAAAAGCTTTTGGATCTGTTTTAAATTTGTCATAAACATCTCTTGGGTCATCATCAACTACATCAGTCAAAATAGTGGAAAAAACAGTATAGCGGCTAATAATTCTATTCAATTGTTTAGTTAAAGGATGATCTAT
>DAOWHZ010000030.1 GCA_030641105.1 bacterium
CCGTAGTTGACGCGGTAAATCCTTGCGCTTTGGCTGTGCTGATTTTAATGTTAACCGCCATAATAGCTTATAATCCGCATAATCGCAAAAATATAATTTTAGCCGGCTTGGCTTTTGTGGCTTCGGTTTTTGTAATGTATTTATTGTATGGCTTGATTATTATTAAATTTTTGCAATTAATTCAGGCCTTAACAGCGGCGCGATTATGGCTTTATAAAATTCTGGGGACGGCCGCGATTATTCTTGGTGTTTTAAATATTGTGGATTTTATTAAATATAAGCCGGGAAGGTTAGGCACGGAAATGCCATTATTTATGCGGCCAAAAGTGCAAAAAATAATTTCAGGCATTACTTCTCCGGCCGGAGCTTTTAGCGTGGGTATTTTTGTTACTTTGTTTTTACTGCCTTGCACAATCGGGCCTTATGTTATTGCCGGCGGGATTTTATCAGCCAGGGAAATTGTAGAAACCATACCGCCATTATTATTGTATAATTTAATCTTTGTCGCGCCAATGCTGATTATTATCAGTATTGTTTATTGGGGCTTTAGAAAAGTTGAGGATATTTCGGCTTGGAAGGAAAAAAATATCAATAAATTGCATTTAGCGGCTGGCGTGATTATGCTTGGACTGGGCGTGGCTATGGTAATGGGGTGGGTTTGATTAAGTTAGAAGTAACCTGCCTGCCTGTCCGCGCAGGCGGGCGCAGGCAGGGAAGTAAGAAGTTAAAATGGTTATATCGCTTTTTCCGCTTCGTCAGAGTCTCACGAAGTGGACTCTGACGGTTTAAGATAGTCAATGCGAAGAAACTCTGCCAGAGCAGAACGCATAACGATTTAGTTTTTTAGAAAAAAAGAAGCCCTGCGCGTAAAGCTAACAGGGCTTGTGGAAAGGTAGCTAGGTGAAGCCAAAAATATACGAGGGCATTTTAGCCTCCTTTAGATGGTCTCGACGGGCCGATTACAATAAAGTGGATCCCTGTGCCTGGGCAGCTATGGTCGGTGCCGCTCCGGGAGCGATCGCCGCGGCGACGATACGTGCGCCGGCAGATGTGCGAATTTTTATTCTAAGTCTTGAAATTACATTGGTCGGGCTTCTTGCCATAAAACACCTTCCTTCCTCCCCATTTTTGGGGACTTGCGGTTTATTTCCCTCGTTAGAGGGATTTAAAAGGGCCTGTGGCTAAAATAGATATTCAGCCGATTTAAATTTATTATAGCACAAATAAAAAATCTGTCAACCCCATTGGAGCAAAAAATTAAAAAAAATGCTAATATTAAGATAAATTAACACTTATTTCTATGAAAAAAATTATTATAATTTTATTTCTACTATTGCCATTATTTGCTTTTGCAGATAACAGCCGTGTTAATGTTTATTTTTTTATAGTAATGACTGCGCTCATTGTTTTGCGGAAAAGGAATTTATTAAGGACTTGGCAAAAAAAATTCCTGAAATAAAATTGTTTATTTTTGAAACACAAGACAATCAGGATAATGCAAATTTATTAGAAACACTTAGCCAAAAATTTGACTTGGGCGTTTTAAATGTTCCTTTGTTAGTAGTGGGCGATAAAATTTTTCCTGATTTTCATAGGACTGACAATAGAGAAAAGGAAATTAGAGCCATTATTAAAGACTATTTAACTCATGGCTATAAAGATATTGTGGTTCAATCAATAGATAGTAATGAGGATAAACAAACTTTGGTTTTTGCCCAATTAAATAATGAACTGCAAGATAAAATTTTTAAAGCAGAAGTGATTGAAATAATTAAACAGCAGCAGACTACTTTGCCTGATGGCGTAATAGTGGAGCAACAGGATTTGTTATTGCGCGGACTGGAAAAAGAATTTAAGGACAGGGAAATTAAGTTTAAAGGAATTGGCGAATTTGATGTAATAAAGAAACATATTTATCAAGTCGGGGATAAAGTTTTAGTCGCAGCCGCAGTTGATCATCAAGGCAATGTCCAATATTATATCACTGATTACATTAGAACCAGCAGTTTATGGTGGCTGGCGCTTGTTTTTGTTTTGTCGTTATTTATTGTCGGCGGATGGAAAGGATTGCGCTCGCTATTGGCTTTAGCAGCAACTTTTTTTGTTATTGTTAAATACATTATTCCCAGTATTTTATCCGGCGCCAGCCCGCTGCTTACTGTTTTAATCGGCTCTTTGATTATTTTGTTAATCATAATTTATTTAACTGAAGGTTTTCGCGCCCGGTCGCATATTACCGTTATCAGCATATTATTTAGTTTAATAATTACAATTTTTTTGTCATGGTTTTTTGTCGGCTTAACTAAGTTAACTGGCTTGGCCAGTGAAGAAGCGGCATTTTTAATTAATATTGGAGAACAAGTGATAAATTTTAAAGGATTGCTCTTGGCCGGCATTATTATCGGCGCGCTGGGCGTTTTAGATGATGTGGTGATTTCGCAAGTAGCCACAGTTGAACAGCTTGCTAAAGCTAATTCACAGCAATCTCGCGGCGAAATTTTTAAGCGAGCTTACAAAGTGGGCGTGTCTCATATCAACTCTATGACCAATACTTTGTTTTTGGCTTATGTCGGTGTTTCACTGCCTTTGCTAATTTTATTTGTCAGCGGCCAAAGCGCTTTTACTAATTGGCGGCAAGTTATTAATAACGAAGCTATTGCCACGGAAATTGTCAGAACTTTGGCTGGCAGTATTGGTTTGATTTTGGCTGTGCCAATTGCAACTGCCATGGCTGTCTGGTGGTTTGGAAGAAAATAAGAATTAAAAAGTAAGAAGATAAAAATAAGAATGTAGGTTATGCCTCATTCTGTTTTAAGGCAATAGCCTTCTTTTTTAATGATTTTTTTTACTTCATTTATCACCTCTTTAAGCTTGTCTTGCCTGTTAATTACAATATAGTCATAAAAAGACGCTTCATTTTTGATTTCTTGTTCCGCGCAATTCAACCTTTTTTTTAGCTCATCTTTTGAAATTTTTTTATCCCGGGCCAATTGCCGTTTCTTCAAACTTGCCAATGAATCCGGCTTAATAAATATTGTTGTGGCATTATAATTTTTCTTATAATATTTAGCTCCAACTATATCAGAATTAACAATAATATTATACCCTTTTTTTAATTTAGCTTCCATGTCGGGCCTATAGCTTCCGTAATATACATTTCTATTTTCTACAAACGTATATTCTATTATATTACCTTTTTTTACCTCTTTGTTAAATTTTGGCACAGAAAAAAAATAATAATCTTTCTTGTCTTTTTCGTTAAGCCGGGGCTTTCTTGTGGTGGCTGTTATAAGTCCTTTAAATAAAGGGAAGCATTTAATTATTTCATTTGTGATCGTGCTTTCCCCCACTCCGGTAGGACCTGCAATAACAAGAATTTTTTTTTGTTTCATAATATTATTTTACATGCTTTAAAAAATTTTTTAATTCTTCTGGCAGTTCAATTATAAATGTTTTTTGCTCTTTATCCAAATCTGTAAATGATAATTTTGTGGCTACTAAAAAAATTCTACCTAAATTCAATTTTTTATTTTTTTCTCGTGTTTTTTTAGTGCTATACAAATCATCACCCACCACTGGGTGTCCATAAGCTGACAGATGAACCCTGATTTGATGAGTGCGGCCGGTTTTGATTTTAACTTTTAACAAGGTGTAATTAATAAATCTTTTAATCACTTCAAATTCAGTAATAGCTTGCCTGCCTTCTTCAGTGAATTTTCCTTTAGTAGTAAAAGGTAAAGCAGCCATTTTATGCCCTTTGCTGCTTCTTTGAATTGGAAAATTAATTTCATCCTCATCCTTTTCAATTTTGCCATAAACCAAAGCGGTATAAATTTTAATAATTGTTCTATCCTGAAACTGTTTTTTAAGATGATCAAAATATGCTTGTGTTTTAGTAATTACCATTAATCCCGATACTTGTTTGTCCAAGCGATGCATAATGCCCGGGCGGATTGGATCTTCTCCAATTTTAATCAACTCCGGATATTTTTTTAATAATTGGTCAGCTAAAGTTGGTTCTTTAATATGATCAGCGCCATGAACAAGCAAGCCAGCTGGTTTGTTGATTACTAAAAAATTTTTATCCTCAAAAATTTTTTTATATTTTATCATAGTTTTATTATAGCATAAAAAATAAAGCAATATTTTCAATAAAAAAGGGCGTTTTATTTAACGCCCTGTTTGAGTTTTACCAATACCGTAATCCATGCTCTTTAAGGTACTCGCGGATTTTCGGGTGTGGGGGACGACATGACCCCACTTTATGCAAAATAGTATTATAGCAAACAGGTTTCCCTGTTGCTACTTTTGCTTTTGCAAAAGCAGATTTTTGACCTCTGGCATTTACTTTTACAATTATATCCGCTACATCACCTGGATATAAAATTACATATGTTTCCTTTTTTGCCACAAATATCACCCCCCTTGTTTTTTTAATGTTCTTAAACATTGATTATTTTTTCAAATTGTCTTACCATATTATCAATCCTAAAATATTTGTCAACCCTTTCTTTGGCTTCTTTGCCTAATTTAAGCCGTAAGTGTTTGTTTTGTTGCAACCTAATAATTTGTTGAGCCAATGTTTCATTATTATTTCCAATTAAAAAACCAGTTTTATTCTCTTGCACAACATCTTCCAGCCCAAAATTGCTTGGTCCGATTACTGGCAGGCCAGATGCCATGGCGTGAAGACAAACATCAAAATCAGTTAAATTTGGCGTTTCGCTGGTAAGAACAAGGACATCAAAACTGTCTAACCATTTTTTTAAGTGTGCTTGTCCGCTTTGTTTGAGTGAGTCTGTTCCTCCGACAAACCAAACCAAGCTGTCAATTCCCATTTTTTTAGCTAACCAAATTAAACTTTTCTTTTCAGCTCCATCGCCAACAACAATTAGCTGAAGATTAGGAATAACTGTTAAACAAATTTTAACAGCTCGGAATAAAGTTTCAATATTTTGTTGATAATCCAAATCTGTGACTGTGCCAACAGTAAAGTATTTGCGATGAAAATTACCTTGATTGGTCTGGGCTAATTTATTGAAAATAGTATCTTGGCGCCTGAATTGATTTAATTTAATCCCCGGGTTAACTATATTAATATTACCTTCATTTAAACCCAACTGTTTAAGTTGAATTTTGGTTAAACCAGTAAAGCCGACAGCAACAGCCCATTTAAAATTAAATTTATAAAGCCAGAGCAAAAATTTATTTTTAGCTTTATAATTCATATTAGGCAATTCTAACCAAATGATTTTAATCCCTAAAATTTTAGCAATTGGCGTGATAATTATTTTTTCATTCCAATTTAAACAAATTGCAGTAGATATTCTTTGGGAATGCGCCGAGTACGATAAATAAACTAAATACATCAAATATAAAATTGGCAGCAAGCAAATAAAAATAAATACATTAAATTTGTTATTTAAGTTGGGTCCAAAATATATTTTTTTAGCCGGCCAGTTTTTTTGTTTAAACTGGTTGTATAAATCAGTAAATGATGAGAGCAGATAAAAATTATAGCCCCTTTGGTTTATTTCTGCAAAAAGATTAATCAAGGGCTGATTATTATTAGGAGATGAATTGATTATTAAAATATTTTTTGGCATAAAGATTAATAAATAGTAAATAGATAATTCAAAAAAATATTTTTCTATTTTTTATTCATTAATTCCATTATATCCTGCTTACTAATTCCTTTCAATAAGTAAAGCGCTATAAAATAAATTGCTACGGCCAAACTTAAAACTAAAAACAAATTCCAATTAATAGTTAAATAAAGCACCCCGCCCATAATTGCTGAAGCCAATAAGGCCTTGCCTGTGATTTTTAAATTTGGCAAAAATCGCGCGTATTTCCAAACTAAATAAAACGAAGCAAGAGTAATAGCTGTTTCAGAATAAATTGTTACCCAGGCCGCGCCAAAATAAGAATATTTAGGAATAAAAATTAGATAGCCGATAACCGCAGTGATGGCGGTAAAAATATAAGCGGGAATTATTTTTTTTTGTTTATCTATGGCAATAACAGCGTGGGCAAACATACAGCCAAAAAAAATAAGGCCAGCGGCTAAAATTAAAATTTGCAGTATTGGGCCAGACATTGCAAATTCCTGGCCAGCCACTAAAACCATTATCTTTTTAGCCACAAATTGCGCGCCAATAACCAAGGGCAGGGCTATAATTACCATAACATCAAATGATTTTTGTAAAACATTTTTAAAACCGTCCTTGTTGTTTGCCGCCCAGCGGGCAGTCATGATAGGCAAAACAATGCCGGCAAACATAAAGGGGAAAGTAATTAAAACATCAATAACCTTATAAGTAGCGCCGTAGATGCCGACTTCAGCCTGGCTTTTGATTAATGATAAGATTAAAGTATCAGCTTTAAGATAAATCAAATTAAAAATTATAGTTAAAGCCAAAGGCCATGATTTTTTAATAATATCGCGCCAAACAGCAAAATCAAAATGCAATTTAATGCGAACAAACTGGCGCGAGAATGAGTAATGCAACAAAAAATTAACCGCGCTGGCAATAACAGTAACGGTCATAATATGAATCAGCCCTAAATCAAAATACCAAACCAAAACCACTCCTGCCACTAAAACAATTCTGCTAGCCACTTCTGCAATAGAAACTTTGTCCATGCGCAGATTTTTTTGAAACAAACCGACTAAAATTTGATTTAAAGCAATAAAAAAGAACGATAGCGCGGTAACAGCTACGCCTAATTTAATAATTGGATCATAAGGAAAGAAAATTACTGCCAAAGGAGCAAGGCCTAAAAAAATAACAGCCGAAACAAGACGCAAACTTAAAAGGTTGCTTAAAATTTTATGCTCATTCACGCCAGGGCGCGAAATCATTTGCACAGTAACCAACGTCAAACCCAAATCAGCAATAATAGCAAAAAAGGACAAAAAAGTAATAATGGTAGTATATTGGCCAAAGCCCTCTCTGCCCAGATAACGGGTCATTATTGCCACAGCCACAAGGCCCAGGGCCGTGGCTATGACTTTGCTGATAATTTGAATTATTGTATTATAAGCTACTTTAGTTGAAACACGCATAGATTGTAATATTGGTTGATTTTAGGTATAATAATAAATATAATGCGAAACTACAAATTATGCAAATTCTACAAACTTGCGAATTAATTAATTCGTAGCATTCGCAAGTTTGTAGAATTTGCATAATTTGTAGTTTCGCATTGCCTTAATTTAATTATAACACAAACCATATGAAAATCACTAAAAAACATTTTTTAAGCTTTATTATTTTGCTCTTTTTATTTTTAGCGCAATTTTTATTAATTTCCAATATTGATATTGTTTATGCAGATGATAATTTGTTGGAAATGGTGGGAGACGGCGGGTTAGATAAAATCGGCAGTAAAGCATATGATCAAAGCGGCGAGCCAACTGATGTAAGGACAATTGTTGTTAATGTAATAAAAGTTTTTTTGACTTTTATTGGCATAATCTTTCTGGTTTTGATACTGTTGGCGGGTTATACCTGGATGACAGCGCAAGGCAATGAAGACAAGATTAATGAAGCCAAGGCGCGGCTTAAAACAGGTGTTATTGGTCTGATAATTATTATTGCTGCCTGGTCTATTACAAGGTTTGTGGCTAGTAAAATTATACAATCAGTTGAAGAAACAACTTGGCCGCCGTTTTAACATTTTGCATCTTAACATTTAAACATTTATTATTATTTGGTGTTTAGCGCTTGTTTATATGTTTATAGCGGTATTATTCTAAATTTTTCCATTTTGCCATTCCGAGTGCCTCTTTTTTGTCATCCCGAACTCGCTTGCGAGTGAGGGATCTATAACCATGACAAGAACAATTAAACACGGCCACAGATCCCTCACCAGCTAAAGCTGGTTCGGGATAACAAAAAAGAGGATAGATAAATTTAGAATAATAATACTACTATATATGTTAAAATGATCAAAATGTTTCACAAAATTAAAAATATCAGAAAAATATTTCTTATTTTTCTTATTTTTTTATTTCTCATATTTTTATTAAGCCGTGGCCATGTTTACAAAAAAGAAGAGCTGGAATATGGCATTACCTTTTCTAAAAAGCAAGCGGAAAGTTTAAACTTGGATTGGCAAGAAGCTTATTTAACAATACTGGATGAATTAAAAGTTAAAAAATTACGTTTGCCGGCTTATTGGAATGAAATAGAGCCGGTTAACAATCAATATGTCTGGCAAGATTTGGATTGGCAGATTAAACAAGCTGAAGAACGCGGAGTAGAAATAATTTTAGCAGTCGGAGGCCGCTTGCCACGCTGGCCAGAATGCCATTTTCCAGTGTGGTCAGAAGAATTGACTAATCAGGCAAGACAAGCTAAGATATTAAGCTATATTGAAAAAGTAATTTTAAGATATAAAGATAATCAGCAAATAATGGCTTGGCAAGTTGAAAACGAGCCTTTTTTAGCTCATTTTAGCGACTGTCCAAAGATAGATAAAAAATTTTTAGATCAAGAAATTACTTTGGCGCGCAATTTAGATTCTCGGCCGATTATTATAACAGATTCTGGGGAGCTGTCTATCTGGATTTCAGCGGCCCGCAGAGCAGATATTTTCGGCACAACAATGTACCGTGATACTTATTCGCGGCATTTAAAAATGTATATTCATTATCCAATCACGCCCGGTTTTTTTCGTTTTAAAAAGAACATTGTACGCTTATTTGCCAAGCCAGACAAGTGGATAGTAATTGAACTGCAAGCCGAACCCTGGGGGCCAGTGCCTTACCAGAATTTAACTAAAAAAGAACGGGACCGGACAATGAATTTACAAAAATTCAAGGAAATTCTGGAATTTTCCCGAAAAGCAGGATTTAAGGAATTTTATTTGTGGGGAGTGGAGTATTGGTATTGGGAGAAGGAGATTAATAATGATGATGGAATGTGGGAGGAAGCGAAAAAGCTGTTTTAAATAATCATATAAATCTTATAAATCCCTGCAAAATTTAGCAAAGATTTATAAGATTTATAAGATTTATGTCCAAAGAAATTAAAAATTATTCTATAGGAATTGACATCGGCGGCACTAAAATGTCTGCTGTGCTTTTTGACGGCGAGAAAATTATTGCTGATTATAAATTAGCCACGCCAAAAGATACTTTAGAGCATTTTATGATTATGCTTAACGCTTTAGTTGAGCCATTGATTGACAAGGCAAAAAAAGACAAAGTTAAAATAAAAGGCATTGGCTTAGGTGTTCCCGGTCCAATAGATTATAAAGAAAAAAAGGTTTTAGTTTGTAATAATGTTCATATGATTGATGGCATAAAGTTAGCTGATCAACTTGAAAAAAAAGTATCCTTACCAGTGAAAATGGATCATGACACTAATTGTTTTTTGCGGGCAGAAATGAAAATAGGCGCTGGACAAAAATTTAATAATGTTTATGGCGTGATAGTTGGTACTGGTATTGGCAGCGCTTGGTGGCTTAATAATAAAATTTATCAAGGGTTTTTTGGCGGAGCCGGAGAGTTGTGTGAGATGGTAATTGATTTTGAATCCGGTATTACTTTAGAGCAGGCATATCATAAATTAACACAAGGCAACCCGGCAACTTTGGCTGAAGAAGCTTACCGCGGCGATGTTTTGGCTGAAAAAACTTTTAATGAAATTGGCCGCGATTTAGGCATTGCTTTTGCTAATATTATTAATTTAATAGACCCGGAAGTAATTATTATTGGCGGCGGAGCGGTCGAATCAAGTGATTTGTTTCTGCCAAAAGTAAAAAAAATTATGCGGGAGTATATTCATTCTCCGGAAGCCAAGAAAATAAAGCTATTAAAAGGCAAATTAGGCGAGCATGCCGGAGCGATAGGGGCGGCGTTGTTGGTGTAAAGTGTATTCCGCCAACCGTCAGGGTCCTCTGCCGGGAGACTCTGACGGAGCGAAAATGATATTGCTACCGGCTTTGATGCTACTGACGATAAAGACAAAACATATCAAATAAAAACAAGAAGAGCAATGAATTATAATAAAGCGTCACAAATTTTTATACTTTAACATAAAATTATGAGAAAAGATTGTACAATTTTACCAGATGTTATTGAGAATAATCTTAAAGTTATTTTTTGCGGAATGGTAGTAGGAAAAACTTCTGCCGAAGTCGGTGGATATTATGCAAACACAAATAATAAATTTTGGGATATTTTAGATAGATTAGATTTTACCAAAAAGAGAATAAAAAGCTGTGAGTATAAAAAAATATTAGAATATAATCTTGGTTTAACCGATTTGGTAAAAAATCGATCTGGAGTTGATAACAAAATAAATCATAGAAAAAACGATATTAAGATTTTGGAGCAAACAATATATGATTTGAAGCCAAATGTTTTAGCATTCAACGGAAGAAAACCTGCAGAAGCGTTTCTAAATAAAAAGAGGGGTAAGTTATTATGGGGAGAACAAAAAGAAAAATATGGAAAAACAAAAATTTGGGTTTTGCCTTCAACTTCTGGCCAAAATGGAATGTGGGTTAAAAAAAAGCATGAAAAAATATGGGAAGATTTATATCAAAACATAAAAAAAGAATTGAAATAATTAATCTAAAAAATAAAGTTCCAGCGTTTAAATACAATCTATGAAAGAAAAACGTATCCAAATAGCCATAATTTTTATAATCGTAGGATTTGTTTTGGGGTTTTTATTTAGGTCAGCTGACTATCTTAATATTGAAAATCATTCAATATTCAGCAGGTTCAAAGTACAAAAAATTAATAAAGAAATTTTATCTAATGATTTAGAAAAAATTTTATTCCAACCAGAAATAATTTATAGTAACGATAATTATAAGGTATATTCATTTAATCAAGGGGTTAACCGTATTGATTTGAATTTTGACATGGTAGACGATTATATTTTTGTATCACATATAAACGGGGCTGATTATTATGATTATCACATAAGAGCCGATAGAGATGTGTATAATTTTTTTATCAATAATGAAAGAAGTGAATTGCATTTACCAAGTTATTGGAATATAGTAACGAAAGAAATACCAGATAAAAAAATAGATCAATTTGACAGAGATTTCGTTGTTTTGGAATTATTAGGATGTAACGGTGGGGGTACATTAAGAATAATACAGACAAGTAAAAACGAAACGCTTTTAGTTTTAATTGACGAGAATCCAAATGAAAAAGATGGGGCAAACACTAGGGTAAGATTTAATATTTACAAACTTCAAAAATCGGGAGAAATAGCTGGATCTGATTATATTTTTTCTTTTATTGAAGAAGTAATCGGCGAAAGTCGGGGATGTTATATTGATATGTTGGGAGATAAAGATATTATAAGTGCAATTGAAAAGGTATTATAGAGTGTAAAGTCAGCAATGTCTATTTTAAAATTTATAATACTTTTGATGCCAATTGTTTAAGAATTTACATTTTAAAATTCAAACAATTAAAAAAGTATGAATTAAATTTTAATAAAATGACAAACGATTAATGAAGTAGAAAATAAATAAAACAACAAACAATGATGAAAGATTTACCAAAAAATATTATTAAATGGATAATAGGAATATTTATGGGAATACTTTGTATATATTTTATGTTTTTTGCTATATCTATTATCCCATCTACAATATTCTCTCCTGTTATTGTTTACGAAATAATTAAAGATCCGTCCAGTTGGTCAGATATATCATTTTATTATAAATTGGTAATTATATTTGGGGCTATAATATTTTTAGGAATTATTATAATAGAAATAATAAAATTAATAAGGTTTATTAAAGACAAGATGAAATAATTTTATTTTTAACGCTCGCTCACCCAAATTTTGTTTCCGCCCCGCCCCTCGCGAGGAGCGGGGCTCCAACTGAACTTCAGATATCCCAATATGTTATACGAAATTATGATTTATTATGAATATGAATAAAAATATTGAATTAAAAAAAATAATTAACAACCAGATTAAACAAGGGTCTTCCATTGAATCAATAAAAACGGAGTTGCTTAAAAAATATTCCCTAAAAGATTTTAAATTCGTTCTTGGATTATTTGCAGACTTTAAACAAAGAAGCAAATACAGAATTTTTCACTACGCACTCATTATATTGTTAGTATTAAATATTCTATTTGTTATAAGCCAGCGATTAACTCTGGATACCGCAACGCGGACCCTCCAAGGTTATCATTATGATATCGTATTAATTATCTTAATCGTTTCTATTATTCCAATATTA
>DAOWHZ010000075.1 GCA_030641105.1 bacterium
ATTCCTTTGTAGCGGCACTTTAACTTGTCGCCTGCGAGGAAAAATAAGAAAGGTAAAAAATATGCGTAAAAAAGTAATTTTTGTTTCAATTTTACTTTTAGTTGCCTTTGTTTTAGCTGGCGCTGGATGCGTGAAAAAAGAAGCGGGAGAAAAAGAAGCGGCGCTAACAGGTGAAAAAGAAAAAGCTGAAGAAAAAACCGAATCATTAACTGAAATTTTAAGCAAGGCAAAAAGTATAACTTCTTTTAAGTATGATATAATAATGACTGTTCCCGGACAAGCGGCTATGACGCAAAAAATGCGGATTAAGCAAAACAAGATGAGAATGGAAGGGACTATAGAAGGGCGAAATATGGTTTATTTAACGGATTCTGACAAGCAGGTGGCATATATGTATATTCCGGCGCAAAACATGGCGATGAAGATGAATTTTGGCAAAGTTCAGGAAACTGTTGGGGAATCTCCAACAGAACAATCCGGATCTGTTATGCAATATAATCCGGCAACTATTGGCAGCGAAGTTCTGGATGGAAAGAGTTGCTTGGTCGCTGAATATACTGCTGATGAAATAAAAGTAAAAATGTGGATATGGATAAAATACGGATTACCTATCAGGACAGAGTCAACAACAGCTAAAGGCACTTCCGTGGTAGAGCTGAAGAATATAGAGCTTGGTGATATTGCTGACAGTATGTTTGAATTACCGGCCGGCGTTCAGATAATGGAGATACCGCTTTTTGATCTATAAGTTCTATTTTCTAAATTGTATGAATTACAGTTATGTTTCTTTCAACCGTTTCCTGTCAGGAGACCGCGTTTTATTTTATTGCTAATTTATCCCGCTAAGACAGGGCCAAAAAGCGCTAAATTTCATTATAGATATTATTTTGCTATAATGATTATATGAACAAATATATTATCACAACATTTTGGGCTTTAATCGTAAATTTTTTATTTATCGTAAGCATGTTTTTTATTCCCGCGGTTAGAAAATCATTTCAGGGCTCAGAAGTGTTTTTAATCCCATTTATCATTTTTTTCTTATTGGGCTTGGTTTTAACAATTCTTACTTTCAAAAATAAAGTTGAACCCAAATTTAAAAAATTTTTGCTGTTAACCGGAATATCTTCAGCAGGAATGTTTATCAGTATTTTTTTGCATAACATCATTTATGGTATCTTTATCTTTTTATTTGGGGCAGATTTTTGGGACAGGATTGGAATTGGTGACGAGCCGGTTTTCTTTTTTATTGCTCTTGTTTTATGCCCGATAGGATTTTTAGTTGGAATGGCGGGGAGTATAGTGATGTTTATTAAGAGAGGAAAACAAATTTAATTTTTTATATAAAAAATATTAAAATAAAGGTAATTTAAGTAATTAATTAACATATAAACATTATGCAAGAATTTATAATTAATATCATTAAACAAAATGGCGTGGACATCGCCTGGATTATTATCCTGTTCTTTTTAGGCAAAACAATTTTAAAGCTTATAGTCAAGCGGCTGGTGCGGATAGTTGATGACGGGGATGACGCGCGCACCTCTCAAGAAGAAAAAAGAGCGGAAACTCTTGGCCATGTTATTGTTTCAGTCGGAAACATTATTATTTATGCCATAATTTTGTTTATGGTTTTAAATTTATTTGGCGTGGATGTCAGGCCGATTTTAGCCGGAGCCGGCATTATTGGGCTGGCAATCGGGTTTGGAGCCCAGTCCCTGGTCAAGGATTTTGTTTCAGGACTTTTTATTCTGGTTGAAAATCAATACGGCATTGGTGATAAAGTAAAAATAGGAAATTTTGAAGGGCGAGTTACCAGAATTACAATGCGCTCTACTGTATTAAAAGATGATGAAGGAAAAATGTATTATATATCCAATGGCTCAATCAGTAATGTGATCAAAATGCCTCAGCAAAAAAAGTCTTTGTAAGGCGACACGTCAACGTGTCGCTGATGTTTTTCGATCTATGATTTGGGAATTTTTTCCAGATGCGGATTTAAAAGTAGAAGATGTTGAACCAATTAGCGCTTTTTGTCCAAAAAGCACATCTCAATATATTGCTGCCAAAAATACCAAACGGGGATTTTTTTGGCTGAGCATAAAAAAATTGTTGAGATTACAAAAAACCTTCCCTTGCCTCACAATTTTCTAATCCATAGGACTGCGACGAAATAGTAAAAATAACAGCATTTTGCAGTAAAGTGCGGTTAATTTTAATTGGTTTAAAGGGATATGATTGAAATTTTTAATAAATTTTTAATAAAAACGTAAATATGATATAATGTAAACAGGATAATTTATCCACATTTATATTTATGGGCAAAAATACTATCAGGACAAATAAAAAGGCCGCTCAAGACCTTATTACAGAAAAAGAAAAATTAATTTTAGCAATCAATAGCTTAATAGATGGTTTAATTATATTAAACGGACAAGGCGTAATAACAATAGTTAATTCCCAGGCGGAAAAATATTTTAATATCACAAAAAAAGAAGTTTTAAACAAAAAGATCAATGGAACAGTGTTAGAAAATTGTCTATATGGCTTATTTAAGCAAATTAAGAAAAGCGCAGGCAAAAGAGTAATAACAAAAGAAATACCTGTTTTTTATGAACATAAAAAAGAATCCTCCTTCTCCACCCCCTCCATTAAGGTTACGGGGGCCAAAAAGACTTCCGCCTCTGCTAAAGCTACGCTGGACAAGACGGAAGACAAGGACGAGAGATTTTTACATATTACAGCCAAAGCCATGGTAAATTCAAGAAATGTGATAAACGGATGTATTTTAATAGCGCATGACATAACCAGAGAAAAAACAATTGAACGGTTAAAAAATGAATTTATTTCTATTTCCGCTCATCAATTGCGCACTCCTTTGTCAGCCGTGAAGTGGACTTTGCAAATGATTTTAAGCGGTGGTATGGGGAAAGTTAAAGAGGATGTAAGAGAGTATATTAATAAGGCCTATACATCAAATGAGAGAATGATTACATTGGTTAATGATCTGCTTAATGTTTCACGGATTGAAGAAGGTCGTTTTCTTTATAATTTGGAATTTGTTTCAATTAAGAATATAATTAAAGAAGCTGTTTTTTCTTCAAGAGTTTTGTCACTTAAGAAAAAGGTAAAAGTAATATTTAATCCGCAAAAAAATAAAATACCTAAAATTAAAGTTGATTTTAAAAAAATGAAATTAGCTATTCAGAATTTGGTTGATAATGCAATAAACTATTCAATAGCAGGAAATGATGTTGTTATTAATTTAAAAAAGCTAAAAAAACAGGCAAATGATTTTATTTTAATTGAAGTTAAAGATAATGGTATTGGTATTAGCAAAAAAGATCAGAAAAGATTATTTGTTAAATTTTTTCGCGGGGCGAATGCTATTAAAATGCAGACCGAAGGTACAGGTTTAGGCTTATTTATTGTTAAAAACATTATTGAAGCGCATGGCGGCAAGATTTGGTATAAGAGTGATGAGAATAAGGGCTCGGCTTTTTTTGTTAGATTACCGGTAAATAATAATTAAAATATAAAATTATGTCCAATAATAAAAAAACAATTTTAATCATTGACGATGAAGAAATTTTACTTGATGTTTTGTCCAAGAGAATAAGAGATGAGAAATTTAATGTTTTGACTGCCAAGGATGGCCAGGAGGGTTTAGACAGGATTAAAAAAGATAAGCCGGATTTAATTCTCTTGGATATGCTATTGCCTAAAGTTGATGGTTATGGCGTGCTGGAAGAGATGAAAAAAGATAATATAACTATTCCAGTTGTAATTATTTCCAATTCAGGCCAGCCGGTTGATATTGGCAGGGCAATTAAATTAGGCGCTTGTGATTATTTAATTAAAGCAGAGTTTGAACCGGCAGAGGTTGTTGAGAAAATTCGTCGCTGTTTAATTATTAAGCAAGATAATGGCCGTGACAAGCATAAATCCAAGACAATATTGATTATTGAAGATGATAAGTTTTTGCGGGATTTATGCATAAAAAAATTTGATCAAATGGGTTTTAAAGTTGATTTTGCCATAGACGGTTCAGAGGGTATAAGAAAGATTATTAATAATAAGCCGAATTTAGTTTTGTTAGATCTTATTATTCCCGGCATAGAAGGTTTTGAAATTCTTCAAAAAGTGCGCGCTGACAAAGACAAAAGTATAGCAAAAATTCCAATTATAGTTCTGTCTAATTTGGGCCAGGAATCTGATATGGAAAAAGCCATGAGCTTAGGAGCCAATGAATATCTTATTAAGGCGCATTTTACTATTGATGATGTTGCTCAGAGGGTTAAAAAATATTTATAACTCCCACAAATCAACAAATCTTTTCACAAATCTACAAATACGGAATAACACGGATAGTAAATATTTGTAGATTTGTTGTTGACTTGTTGATTTGTGGGAGTTTAAGAATTTATGAAAACATTTTTAAAACAAACTAAAAGAAAAATTAATGGCGTGATTTGGACATTAATTAGCACTGGTATTATTTTATTACTGCTGGGCATACTTATTGTCTGGTATGATTTTGTTTTACGTTTAATTATAGGATTGGTGGTAATAGTAGTTGCCTATGTCTTTTTTTATGTGGCATATAGGATTTGGGCATTGAAAAAGGAGGTTGAGAAGTATTTTAAATTGTGAATTAGACAGCTAGACAGATAGAGATTTAAGATTGAAGATTTTAGATTTAAGATTTGGTCTGAATATTTAAACAAACTCAATCTAAAATCTTCAATCTAAAATCTAAAATTTTCTAGTTGTCTATTTTTGTTATGAAAAATTTGTTTTTATTCCCTCTAATTTTAATTATTGCTTTGTCATTATCCGGTTGCGGCTGCCGTAAAGCTCCGGCAATGGATCAGTTGTCTGAAAATGGCGTTTATCATTATCGTAATAAAGATTTGGGCTTTACTATTGTTTTGCCGGCTGAATTTGAGTATTATCAAACTCAAAGAAAAGAAACAGAAGAATTTGTTGATCTTGAATTTTTTGTGCCGACTGCTGATACTGATTATCTTCAGGAGGTGCCGGGTTATGCCAAGCCAATTGTGATAAGAATATTTAGCCGTGATGTCTGGGAAAGCGTGTCAGGCGGAGACGAAGCGCTATATCAAAAGTTGGGAGATAAAGGAAAACGAGTCTATACTATTAGATTCTGGCAGGAATTGCCGGTTGATTGGCAGGGGAAGTGGGATGATGAGATGAGGAGTGAGATTGTTAAGGGGTTTGAGATTAAATAGAGCCGCCCAGCCATGAATGGCAGGGCTAGATTTTAGGTTTTTAATCCCGCTAAAGCGGAATATTGCTAATCACATTTTTACCTATAGCCCGATTTATCGGGCTTACAAACTCATAACATAGCCCTGCCGTTCACGGGGCGGCGGCGAGCGGGATAGCTTTGGGAATTGCAAAGTTGGTTGCGTAAGACTGAGTTAATAAACAAACAATAATATTTTAAAATAAAACTGCCAGTTTAACATAGGCAGTTTTTGTTTACAAAAAAAACGGCCAAACTCTGTTAAAATTGAATTTGGCCGAATGGCAATTATCACTTTATGCGTATTTCTTCCAATATTTAAGCATAAAACAAAAATAATGTCAAGGTCTGGATTTTTGTTTTAAAAAATGTTAGAATAGTTATAGTTTATTTATAGTTTATTTATAGTTTATTTTGAAGAACGAAACGCTTTTTTTGTCATTCCGAGCCCGCAGGCGAGGAATCCCTTAAATGTGATAATACAATCATTCGTGTCGCTTACCGCATTCAAGGGATTTCTCTCTCCGCTGCGGCTTCGTTTGAAATGACAAAAAAAGAGCATTTTGTAATTCAAAGGGTTTTCTAAAATATATGATTAATCCTACAATGGCGCGAAAAACAGAGAATATTTTAACTTTAACTGAAAACACCAAAAAGTTATTTCAGGTGATTTATCATGGGCAGAA
>DAOWHZ010000100.1 GCA_030641105.1 bacterium
AATAATAAAGTCAGCCAATGATAATTTTTAATCATCGCAATAATTCTATTTCTGTCCATCCAATAATACTGCTTAATAGATTTGGCAAATTCGTACTTATGATAAACAACAGCTTTCGGCGCTAAAACACACTTAAAACCGGCAAGCCAAATTCTCCAGCCCAAATCCTGATCCTCGTTATACATCCAAAACTCTTCATCAAATAAACCAACTTTTTCTAAAATTTCTTTCTTGAAAAGCACAGCCGCTCCTGATGGATAAAAAATTTCTGCAATTGACGGCTCCATGGTTTCCACAGAGGGCTCCATAGTTCCCGCCGCAGCGGGACTGTGGAGCCTATTTGCGGCATCGTACCTTTTGTTATAACCTAAGCAGTAACCAAAACCTAAGAAGTGCGTAATATTTCCCAGACTATTTACCTTATCTTTATTCGGCCAAAGCATTAAACGCGCTTGCACCGCACCTATTTTAGCATCATTATTAGCAATTTTGACTAAATGGCTGATGCAATCAGCTGCTACAATCGTATCCATATTAAAAAGAACTATATAATCACAACCTTGCAACATGGCCTGCCTTATAGAATCATTGTTGCCTTTAGCAAAACCGTCATTGTTTTTATTCAAAACTAATTCAGCTTCTGGCGCTAATTCACTAAGCAGTTGAAAACTATCGCGGCTGGTTTCATTGTCTGTTATAAAAATTTTCATCTCACCACTGTAATCCTGCTTTCTGATACTCTCAATACAATCAGCTAAATATTTTTTAGCATAGTCTTTGTAATTCGGGCTAATTATTATTGCGACTTTTTTGTTCATAATTCATAAATCTAAAATCTAAAATCATTTTAAATAATTTCTCATTACCCTCTTCAACAACTTCACATAGTCCAATAAATGCCGGGTAATCAAAAATTTTTCTTTAACATATTCATGGCCGTATTTGCCCATTTCTTGCCTAAACTTTTCATGCTTTAACAGCCGAATTGTTCTATCAGCGCATTCTTCAATGCTATTTACTAAATAGCCGTTTCTGCCATCAATAATTTGGTTAGGAATGCCGCCAACATTGCCGCCAATAACCGGCGTGCCTTTCCATAATGCTTCGCTAACCGTTAAAGCAAAACCCTCGCGAATTGATTTTTGCAAAACTACTTTTGATACCCACTGTAAAGCATTTACAACTAAATCATTATTTTCTACATTTACCAATACTGTAATATCTTTTATTCTTTTGGCTTTCTTCATCACTTTTTCATAATAAACACTGCCTTCGGGATCATCTGTCGCTGAATTACCTAATAAAATTAACTGGCAATCAACTTTCTTTTTTACTAATCTAAAAACATCAATTACGCCTATCTGGTCTTTCCAAATATCATAGCGGGAAATCTGGCTAATAATTGGCTTGTTGAATTTAATACCTAATTTAGCTAAAATTGATTTTACTTTTTGTCTGGACAAAATTTTATTTTTATCATTCAAGGGATCAATAGAAGGCATAATAACTGTTTGCGGTATAATAATTTCTTTCTTGCGATAATTTTCATTAGAAATAATCATTTCATCATAAAGATTAATATAATTTTTTAAATAATTCCATAATTTTCTATTTGGTTTTGTAATATCAATATGGCAGCGCCAAATCCATGGCTGTTGCTTTTTGTAAAATTTAATCAAAGGCAATACTTGAGGGTCATGCGCTATTACTATATCACTATGCTCTAAATGCATCATTACTGCATTGCTGTAATTTATTTCTTCATAGGTTTTTTGCAAGCTGGGTGATAGCTTGATCTTTGCTCCTTGCGCGCCATTATGAAATGATTTAGTAATTTGAAAAAATGGGGTACTGCCTTTAAGCATGCGCCAGCCGGCTTTGATGCCGACATCATTCATAAGATGCACTAAGCTATCAAGAATTTCCGCTACTCCGCCTCCGTAAAATGTTGAATTAACATGCACAACATATTTGCCGCGAAGCGGCCTTGCCTGTTTAATAATTTCTTCAATTTTGGCTTTACCAATTATTTTTTTGTAATCATTTAAAGTGGTCATATACTTAAGTTTTTGCCTTGGTTTTATATCTTAATTTAATACCAAGCCAAGTTAAAAATAAACCCATTAGCCAAACAAATTTTAGCAGCCAATACTGCCAGACCGGGTGCCATTTTTTAAAATATTTTAGCATTGAATCGCGGAAATATTTTTGCGCTTGGCCGCGGGGCAACTGCTTAAAACTCTGCCCAATATAATCAACGCATTGAGCAACCGGCGTATACCAAACCTCGCCGCCAATTTTTTTTATTTGCCTGCAAAAATCCACTTCTTCAAACCAAAGAAAATAACGCTCATCTAATAACATTTTTTTCATAGCTCCCCTCTCCCGTGAGGCACGAGCGGGAGAGGGGCCGGGGGTGAGGGAAAAATTTCTAATCATAAAAAACCCGCCCCTAATAGAATCAACTTTTTGTGCTTTGCTATAATTAAATCCTGCGCGCAAATACTTATTCAACATAGACGGAAATATATGCGGCAATTTTAAAACAATCGCTAACTGGTCCCAAACAGTTGGAAATCTGCGAACATGTTTTATTGTCTTGCCCTGTTCATCAACCAAATGGCAGCCAGCTACGGTTGCCTGTTTATTTTTTATCATCCACTTTATCATCTTTTCCAATGTATCAGGCATAACCCGCATATCAGGATTAAGCAGTAAAATAAAATCACCGCGCGCTTGATTTATCGCTTGATTATTCGCTTTAGCAAAGCCCAAATTTTTTTGATTAGCAATTAATTTAACTTGCGGAAATTCATTTTTAACCATTTCAACCGTGCTATCAGTTGAATTATTATCAACCACAAAAACTTCATATTTAAAATCATCTTCGCTCTTAAATAAGGATTTTAAATTTTCTCTTAATTTTTCCTTCACATTCCAAGAAACAATAATAATACTTAAATCCATAAAATTTTAATTACACAACAGGCCTATTTTAAATTTTGAAAATATTTTTTTAATTCTCCGCAGAGATCGTCTCTATCAATCGCGTATTCTAAAATCGCTTTTAAATAATTCAGCGGATCTCCTGTTGTAAGCCATTTTCCGTCTTCAACTTTTTTAGCGTAAAATTCTCCGCCTGCTTTCATGTAATCCCTAATCGCATCTACTATCCAAAGCTCATTGCCTCTGCCCAGAGCGGTATTTTTTAATATATCAATTATATCCTGATTCAAAATCATCCTGCCAAAATCCGCCAAACAGGACGGGGCTTGTTTCACTGACGGCTTTTCAATAATTCCTTTAAGTTTCATGCTTCCTTTTTCCAAATCAACAATTCCGTAGCGATCCACCTGATCTTTCAAGACCTCTTGTACGCCGATCATTAGATGTCCGCTTTTATTGTAATCATCAATCATCTGTTTAGTGAACGACACTTTTGATTTTACTAAATCATCGCCCCAGACATACACGAACGGCTCGTTTTCAACTATGCTCGCGGCAGATAGCACAGGAACGCCGTTTCCATAAGGGCCTTTCTGGCGGACATAGATAAAATTCGCCATCTCCGACAGCTTGATTACCTCTTTTAACCGTTTCTTTTTGCCTGTTCTTTTTAAATCATTCTCCAGCTCCCAATTGCGGTCAAAATGATCTTCTAACGGTTTTTTATCCCATTTAGTGACTAAAATAATATCCTCAATCCCGGCTTCCACCAATTCCTCAACAACAAGCTGGATAATCGGCTTGTCAATAATCGGAAGCATCTCTTTAGGCATTGATTTTGTCACCGGCAAAAGGCGGGTTCCAGACCCTGCCACGGCCACAACAGCTTTTTTAATTTTTTGCATAATGAATTAAGTTTAATTTATTATAAATTTTAATATCTTTAAGAATTACACCTTTAATATTTTTACAAATCATCTAACTCTTTAACGCATTCTTGAATAAAACTTTTTACAGAATACGGTTCTGGTAAATCAAGTTTAGGGCTAATTTCAAAATCTGTGCCACTGCTTATTAATCTGTGCCAGGCTACATATTTTCCATAATCTGGAACATTTGCTTTAACTTTATTCCCAAATTCTACAATTTTTTTCCCCCACCACCTACTCCAACGATTTCCTGCTTTTTCTCTCGCATAGTCTTTTACTTGCATTACAGAATTTTCAATCTCTTGTTTTAAGTTATCCCATTCCTCTTTCGAGGTTATTATGGTTTCTAATTTATTTAACATATTTTTTAAATATTTTTATTTTATTTCTTAATCTCCATAATTTCCCATACTCTTTTAATAAATACTGCTCAAAAACAACAGTGAACGCAAACATTCTAAACGCAAACCACAAAACTTCCAATT
>DAOWHZ010000066.1 GCA_030641105.1 bacterium
AAGTTTAGAAAAATTTTAGCTGGCAAGCCAAATACAACTATTAAACAGGCAATTATGGATCAGAAGTTTTTAGCTGGATTGGGTAATATTTACAGTGACGAATCATTGTTTTTGGCTGGTATAAAACCAAGGCGCAAAGCAAAAACTTTATCAGAAAATGAGATTAAAAAATTATGGCAAGCTATTCCTAAAATCTTGAAATATGCTGTTAAGTATCGCGGTACATCGTTTAATGATTATGTTGATATACGGGGCGAGGCGGGAAATTTTATTAAATATTTAAAAGTTTATGGTAGAGCAGGGGAAAGATGCAGAAAATGTGGTAGTATTATTAAGAAAGTCAAGTTGGGAGGCAGAGGAACGCATTGGTGCGATGGATGCCAGAGATGATTAGACAAATAGAAATTTAAGATTTAAGATTGCAAATTTACTGGTTAAAAATTTTAATGCTCGTTATTATCCAATCTTCAAGCTTGGATATTTATTACGTCTGAATTTTTTGAAGTGGAAATAATTGTTAGATATTTAGATATGCGTTGGAACACAAAAACATTGAAACATTGAAATATTGAAACGCTAAAATAACCCCAAATACTCGGAATTGTTTTTGTGTTTTTGTGTTTTTGTGCTATAATAAAGATGTTATGAATAAAAAGATGACATCTTTTTATGTATATATTTTATGCCTCTTGGTTTTATTAAGTGGTTTTTCATTTTATTTAGAAAAAACCTCACCCCAATCTTCTCATCTCACCCCCCGACCTCCTCTTCCCGAATCAAGTTCGGGACAAGCTCTAATTAAGGGAGGGGGAGACGCCGTAGGTGTCGGGGGTGAGGTGAGAAAAGCAGATGAAATATTAGTAAAATTTAAGAATAGCGATAAAATAAATGTTATTAAAACAGCGCAAAGCCATGATTTTTATAAGGCGCTGGATAGCTATAATAATAATCCAGCCGTTGAATATGCCGAACCAAATTATTTGTACAGAGCTTCAATAATTCCGAGTGATACTTATTATAACAATCAATGGTATTTACAAAAAATCAAAGCAACTGAAGCTTGGAATGAGGTTAGAGAGAGCCCTGATGTGGTGATTGCAATTATTGACTCTGGTGTACAAATAAACCATCCGGATTTAAGAGATAATATTTGGCGCAATACAGGCGAGATAGCTGATAATGGCATTGATGATGATAAAAACGGTTTTATTGATGATATCAATGGCTGGGACTTTGTTAATAATATAGCGGATCCAAATCCAAAGTTTGAGAATGGATTTACAGAAGACGGCATCTTGCACGGTACAGTTGTAGCGGGCGTGGCAGCCGCTTCTGGAAATAATGCCGCTGGCATTGCCGGCATAACTTGGAGAGCCCGGCTAATGCCCCTAAAAGTTTTAAATGACAAAGGCGAAGGTGATACTAATAAGGTAATTAAAGCAATTGATTATGCCATTCAAAATGGAGCCGATATTATTAATTTAAGTTTTGTTGGTTTTGGTTTTAGCCAGAGTTTAGATAATGCAATTAAGCGCGCTTATGACGCAGGTGTTATTATTGTGGCGGCAGCCGGCAATGAACAAGGGGAAGGCGAGGGATATTTTCTTGATCAAACCCCAATGTATCCGGCTTGTCATGATGGCGCCGATGGAGAGAATAGGGTAATAGGAGTAGTAGCTACTGATACCTTGGATCAGAAAGCGATTTTTTCCAGTTATGGCTTTAAATGCGTGGATATTGCGGCGCCTGGCATAAGCATTTACAGCACCGTTGTTTATTCACCGGCCCATTATATTAACAGCAAGTCTTTTAACAAGTATTATGACGGTTATTGGTCTGGCACATCAATGGCCACTCCTATGGTTAGCGGAGCAGTCGCTTTAATAGAACAAGCCAATCCAAATTTTAATCGCGATCAAGTTATTAATGCCTTATTAAATAATACAGATAATATCAATCGGCTTAATCCCCAGTTTATTAATCAATTAGGCAAAGGCCGGCTTAATATAGATAGAGCTGTTAATTATGCTAAAAACAAGTTGGTTGAAAAAACTGTCAACTTATTAGTAGCGCCTTATTCAAATTATGTGAGTTTAACTAAAATAACAGATAAAGATGGTAGCGTAGAGCAAGAATTTTTCGCTTATGCAGACAATTTTTCAGGCGGTGCTACTGTGGCCTCTGGCGATGTGGACGGAGACGGAATTGAAGAAATTATAACCGGCGCTGGTTTTGGCGGCGGTCCTCATGTAAGAATTTTTAATATTAAAGGCGAGTTAAAAGGACAATTTTTCGCTTATAATCCAAATTTTCGCGGCGGAGTTAATGTGGCTGTTGCCGATGTTGACGGAGACGGAATTGAAGAAATTATAACCGGCGCTGGTTTTGGCGGCGGTCCTCATGTAAGGATATTTAATATGTATGGAGATGTGAAAGAGCAATTCTTTGCTTATCATCCCGGGTTTAGAGGCGGCGTTAATGTAGCAGCCGGTGATGTAAACGGAGATGGAAAAGTTGAGATTGTCACAGGCGCTGGCAATACCGGCGGACCTCAAGTCAGAATCTTTAAAGCAAATGGCCAGGTGCAAGGACAGTTTTTCGCTTATCATCCCAACTTCCGTGGCGGAGTAAAAGTTGCTGTTGCTAATATTGATGGCGGTACAATAAATCAACAAGTAGAAATTATAACAGCGCCTGGCCAAGGCGGCGGGCCTCATATTAGAATTTTTGATAATCATGCCAATATCCGGGGACAGTTTTTTGCTTACAATAAAAATTTTTATGGCGGAGTTAATTTGTCTGCCGGTGATATTGATCAGGACGGCATTAACGAAATTATTACCGGCGCCGGCCCTGGAGGAGCGCCGCATGTTCGTGTTTTTGAAATTGATGGCACGTTGATAGGTTCATTTTATGCTTACGGGGCGGAATTTAGCGGGGGAGTGAATGTGGCGGCTATTGAAATAGATAGTGGAAAATAATAATTTACTCTCCCACAAATCAACAAATCCTTTCACAAATCTACAAATAATTTTTTTGTCATTCCGAGCGTAAGCGAGGAATCCCTTAAATGTGGATACTGGTATTTTTATGATTAATACAATAGCCGTGTTTAAGGGATTCCTCGCCTGCGGGCTCGGAATGACAAAATAGCGCTCGAAATGACAAGTATATATTTGTAGATTTATGAGGAGATTTGTTGATTTGTGGGAGTCAAAAAAACCCTGCGTAAAAAAACAGGGTTTAAATATATAAACAATAATAAGCTGTCCAATAACCTGTCTGCGCAGGCAGGCATTTGCTTAAAAATATGGGGAATTTGTTAACCAGCATAAGCAAAAAATTTTCCTTTTTAAATTTAAAATTAGTCCTCCCTTATAAACTC
>DAOWHZ010000023.1 GCA_030641105.1 bacterium
AGACCCCCCTGGTACAATAGCCGCAATCTTGTCTGACATTTCACAAGCTAATCTATATGACATTTGCGCTCCATTTGAAAATCCAGTTGCAAAAATTCTTTTTTCATCAACATTAAAATCTTTTTTTAATTGTTCAACCATCTTATCAATAAATCCAACATCATCAATATTGTTTTTAAGCGAGTCCCCGCAACATCTGCCAGCATTCCATGTTCCAAAAAATTTGCCAAACACTTCTTTCCCGGTTCCTTCCGGATAAACAACTATAAAATTTACCTCGTCAGATTTTTCATTCAATCTGAAATATTCGGGAGCTCCATCGGCATTTCCACCGCCGCCATGAAACGCTAAAATCATAGGGGATGGTTTATTTTTGTTATAACTGGACGGAACATGAACTTTATATGCTCTTGTCAAACCATCATAAACTAGAGAAAAATCGTAATCACCTGAACCATAAGTAAAAGTTGGCTGTTCTTTTAATAATCCTTCATCTGAAAATTTTTCTATATCCTTTATTAATTTTCCCTCACCATTTGGATTATAGCCACCCCTCACTTCTTCACCATCTAAATAACTATCGCCATCTGTATCAGGATTATTTGGATCAGTGCCATATATCACTTCTTCAGCATCAGTCAAGCCATCATTATCACTGTCTTGTGTTGTTTTGCCCTTAATTTCTTTATTACTAACTTGATTATCTAAATTGCAGTCAATGGAACAGCTTTTTCTTCTCTCTTCCCATCTTTGACAAATTCCATCTCCGCATTTATTTTTTCTTAAAATGCCAATAATAGACAAGCCAACAAAAAAAATTACAACAATAACAATAATTACAGTAACAATTAGCCGAATATTCCTTGAGTTTTGATTGGACTCTTTATTAATTTGCTGTCCTATATTAATCTGCTCCATTTTTTATCATTAGTTTAAAATTTTGCGGATTGGAAATTGGAGATTATTTGTTATTTAAAATTTAAAATTTGTGATTTAAAAATTTCATTTTTTTGATCGTTATAAATTACCTGTTCCACGCGTTCGCCTCATAATCTCCGCCTCAATAACATTCCTATCCTGCCCGTATTTTAAGCGGCTTAAAGATTTAATTTTATTTGCCGTTTCAGTTCGTTGAATTCCGGGCAAAGGCCAGATTGTCTGCATAGAAAAAGGCCGGGCCGCGGTATTATCAATTAACAGCTTTACATAAGCCGTATATTTCTCAATATTAATTAAATCATACTGGTTAAAAACCGGGGCAAATTCTTTTTCCATAACCTGCGCGTCTTCTGAACCGATTTTAAATAATATCCAAGTGCCAATATTGCCAAACACCGCATCCCTGATTGAGGTGTCTTGAGCTTTCACTAACTGGCCTAAATACTGATGAGCAATAATTAAATTTAAATTATATTTTCTGGCTTCTGACAAAATGGAACAAATTGAATCAGTAGTAAAATTCTGAAACTCGTCAATATATAAATAAAAATCCTTTCTTTGCTCTTGCGGCAAATCAGTGCGGGACAAAGCAGCCATTAAAATTTTACCTACTAAAATCATGCCTAATAAATAAGCGTTCATTTCCCCGACCAATCCTTTAGACAGATCAACTAATAATATTTTTTTTCTGTCCATTATTTCTCTTAAATTAAACGAACTCTGTTGCTGGCCAATAATCGGCCGCATAGTATCATTAGAAATAAAAGAAGTTAATTTTGAAGTAATATACGGCACCACATTGGCCAAGGCCGCGTCTCCTCCGGCTTTTTCCGCTTCCTTTTTCCAAAAATCAACTACAGTCGGATCTTTGCATTTATCTAACTTCATATTACGAAAATCCTTGTCAGCCAGCACCTTGGGTATTTCCATTAAAGTTGAGCCCGAGGTTGGATCATCCATTATCAACAGCATTGCATTGCGCATATATTGTTCAAAAATCGGCCCGCCAGTTGCTTTTAAGTCATACAACTTATCAAAAATCCTAATCATTTCATTAATCACAAAAGATTTTTGCTCTGTATATCTGGAATCATATTCTAATAAATTCAGAGCCAATGGCCTTTCAGTGTCAGCCGGCGCAAATAAAATTACATCTTCAGCTCGTTCAGCAGGAATGCGGGCAATCACATCATTCACTAAATCACCATGAGGATCAATTAAACAAACTCCTTCACCATTCACGATATCTTGAATCGCCATACTAGCCAGCATTACAGATTTACCAACACCGGATTTGCCAATAATATAAGTATGCCGCCTGCGATCAACTCTTTTAATTTTAATTTCGCGGGCTACACCCCGATAAATATTATGTCCTAAAATTATACCCTCATCAGGAATATTAGTTGGAGCTGGCGCCAGTTTGGCAGTCAGCCAGAGAATGTTAGGCGTTTCCGCGTCTTTAAGCGGAAAATGATACAAGCTGGTTAACTCTTCGGAGTTAAGCAAAAAACTGATTTTTGATTCAAAACGGCGATGAATAAAATCATTAATTAATTTATTTTGCTTTTTGTGTGATATTTTATTTTTAAAACTATTGCCATATTGATAATAATTATACTGGCTAAAAGCACTAGCCACATTGTCTAAATAGGCAGTTGCTTTTCCTTTATTGCTGGCGCTAACAATAATGCGCAAATTTACATCAAGCCCGGCTTTAGAATTTTTCTCCTCAATCCCTTTGAGCATTTCTTCTTCCATAGCAGACAAACGTTGAACGGGCTGACCCGCCTTAAGTTGTTTTTCTTGCTCGGTTTGCGGTTTAGCCGCCTTGGCTAAACCGCCAAACTCGGCCATGGCCTTGGAAAAACCTGATGTATTTAATGCCTCATTCAGCGGCTTGCCCTGATGAACTTCCCTAACCACCTGACTGGGCTGTCTATGCCAGCCGGCCTTAGCGCTGCGGACAATATATTGAATAGCCATGCCTTCATTTTTGCCTAATTTTGACATTACATTAATAATAGAATTCATGGGATCAGTTTCCTGTTTTTTGTATGTTTTGATAGGAAAAATAAATTCTCGCCTAGTTTTTAAATGACCGGCAGCAATTTCACCTTGGGGATTAAAAATATTATAGTCTTCAACTTCTTCCATAACCGCTTCCGGGTAATGCGCCTGCACCTGCTGTTCAATGTAACGGGCCATTGGCCTGGCTGTCACCACATAAAAAGAAACTAATTTTTCATTAGCCACAATTTCAAAAGAAAAATGGTCGTTTCTGCCAAGCAACCATGCCTTAAAACCTCTTTGCGCCCGCAAACCGCCAATGGCGTTAAAAACAGTTTCGCCACGAGCAATTTCCTCATGCAGCTTTTGCAATCTATTAGATTCCGGCTGTTGATCTTCCGGCTTTTCCTTGGGTAAACGCACTAAATAAACAACATAGTCATAATATTGATTTTTGGCTGCTCTTTTCTTAATCACCAATCTGGCAATTGCCAGCGCCAACAAAACAATAACCAACAAAAATAAATAAATCAGCCATTGGTCTATGTTAATGGTAAGAAAAGTGTTAGTAGTGTTTTGTGGTAATCCGTAATCCATATTTTTATAAATTTTAAACTCTAAATCCTAAACAAATCCCAAGCACCAAATCCCAAATAACAAACAAATCTCAAATTCCAATGACCAAAATTCCAAGGGTTTGAGATTTGTGATTTTGGTAATTAGAATTTGTTTGTTATTTGGTGCTTGGGATTTGTTTAGGATTTAGGATTTAGGATTTTTCAACCTCATCACCTCATCCGCCTTAATTTTCGCTTCCTGCTCTAAAAAAAACTTATTAACTCCGGGAATAATTAACAGCCATTTTCTTATTAAATCAATTATTTCCTTAATTTTTACTTTAACTTGATCTAACAAACTGTTAATTTTACGCGCGGTCTGTTCACCAGCCAGTTTAAACTCTTGCTGTTTGTCAGCAGGCATTTTTATGTATAAATCAGCCAAGCCATTAGATAAAATACTTTCAATCTGCTTTTCGCGCTGTTGATATTTTTGCTGAACAGCGCTAACAGCAAACGCACCACTGGCTTTAGTTTCTTTTTCGGCTTGCGCAACTTCATCTAAAACTTTCTCCTTATCAGCCGAACTAATTTCTATCTTAGCTTCTTTTTCAGGAACAGGCACACCTTTTTCAAATTTTTCTTTTATTTGTTCAACTTCTATGCTTTTTTCTTTTTCAATATTTTTTTGATATAAATTTTTTATGTCAGGCATAATTTTTAGTTAGTCAGTTGCTTGGTTAATCAATTAATCAGTTTATTTTAACCAACAACTGATTAACTGCTCAATTGATTAACTAATATAATTATACCATAAAAACCTAAAAAAGAAAAAATTTCCTCTTTCCCAAAAATTTCAATATATGCTATAATAAAATCAATCTTATCCACAGTGTATAATGCAAATCTACGAATGATATGCGAATACTGCGAATTGATTTATTTGCATTATTAGAATTTGTGGCATTCGCATATAATTTGCGGATTCGCATTATATTATTATGAAATACACTAAAATTTCTAAAAACATCCAGCAAGTTATTATTGACAATCCCATAACTCCAGATGAAAAATTGGTCTGGCTTGATATTCGTAATGCTGGGAAAAAAGAAATTGAATATTTGCGCAAGAATTATAATTTTGACTTATCGCACCTGCGGGCGTCATCCGCTAAATCAGTATCTCAAAGGCCTATGATTATACAGGAAAAAGATTATTTTTTTATGATTTTGCATTTCCCTGTCTTTCAATTAATTGCTCTTGAAAATAATAAGCGTTGGAAAAAAAGAAAAAAGGGAAATACAGGATATAATATTGTTGCCGGAGAAATTGATTTTTTTATAGGCCATGGCTATCTGATCACACTGCATAACAATAATATTAAAGTTTTGAATGAATTTTTTAATCTTTGCAAAAAAGACGGAAATTCTTTATTGGCTTACGAATTTGAATCATCAGCGGTTCTGCTTTATGAATTGCTTGA
>DAOWHZ010000064.1 GCA_030641105.1 bacterium
ATTTCGAACGGAGCCCCCGCATCATTGTGCGGGATAAACTCCGCGGAGAGAGAAATCCCTTAAGCCCTGTCCTGAGTTTACCGAGGGATTGATTTTACGCTATTCATGGTTAAGGGATTCCTCGCCTGCGGGCTCGGAATGACAAAAAATGATGTTTCGTAATTCAAAGGAATTATGTATAATCACAAAAAAATAGAAAAAAAATGGGCTGAAAGATGGGTTAAAGATAAAACTTTTACGCCGGATTTAGAAAAAGCCAAAAATCCTTATTACGCGCTTTTTATGTTTCCTTATCCAAGCGCAGAAGGTTTGCATATTGGAAATTTTTACGCCTTTACCAGCGTGGATGTTATGGCAAAATATAAAAAATTGCAGGGAAAAGATGTTTTTGAGCCGATCGGCTTTGACGCTTTTGGAATGCATTCGGAAAATTACGCCTTGAAAATTGGTGAAACGCCAAAAAAAATGCTTAATCGCACCATGGCTAATTTCCGAAAACAGTTAAATTCAGCCGGTTTGGGCTGTGATTGGACGCGTGAAATTGACACAACTGCCCCTGAATATTATAAATGGACTCAATGGATATTTACTAAATTATTTGAAAAAGGATTAGCTTATCAAAAAGAAGCGCTTTTAAACTGGTGTCCGAGCTGTAAAACGGTTTTAGCTGATGAACAGATTGAAAACGGAGTATGCGAAAGGTGCAAAACCATTCCGGAAAAAAAGACAATGAAGCAATGGTTTTTAAAAATTACAGCTTACGCGCAGCGGTTGCTGGACGGGCTGGATGATATGGATTGGTCAGATATTACTAAGCATGCGCAGAGGAATTGGATTGGGAGGTCGGAAGGAGCGATGGTGAAATTCCAAATCTCAAATTCCAAATCTCAAATAAATTCTAAATCTCAAATTCCAAATAATCAAAAAATGGAAATTGAAGTATTTACTACCAGGCCTGACACTTTGTTTGGGGCGACATATATGGTGCTGTCCCCTGAACATCCTCTTGTAAATAAAATCACTGCTGAAAAACAAAAAAAAGAAGTGGAAAAATATATTAGAGAATCAGGGGCAAAGTCTGATCTGGAGCGGTCAGAAGCTAAAGAAAAGACGGGCGCTTTTACAGGCGCTTACGCTGTTAATCCTGTTAATAATGAAGAAATTCCGGTTTGGATAGCTGATTATGTTTTAATGGGCTATGGCACAGGCGCGATTATGGCTGTGCCGGCGCATGACGAACGGGATTTTGAATTTGCGAAAACATACAATTTGTTGATTAAAGAAGTGGTTATTCCGATATTCGGCAATGAACATAAGAACGAAAAATACAGGGAAACAATTACCGCTTTAGTCCATAGAAAAAAAGACAATAAATTTTTATATTTAAATGATAACCATTACAAAATAGCCGCGCCAATAATTGGAGGAATTAAAAAAGGTGAATCAATTAAAGATACAGCCGAAAGAGAAGTGTATGAAGAAACAGGGTATAAAGTAAAATTTATTAAAAAACTCGGCAACCAAATTGAATCTCATTTTTTTGCTTCACACAAGAATGTCCGGAGGCATAGATTAGATCAGCCGGTTTTATGCGAATTATTAGATGAAGACGCAGAGCCGGATAAAATATCTGAAGAAGAGGCAAATAAGCATAAAATTATATGGCTAACTGCCCAAGAAGCGTTAAAAAGGATTGTGTATGAGGATAACAAAATAGGATTATTAAAATATTTAGGCAAGTATGGGGTTTTTTGCGGAGATGGCAGAAATATAAATTCTGATTTTTCTGATGAAGTTTTAACTAAAAAGATGAATTGTGTAATGATTCATGGTTCCTCGGGAAGAAGTAAAATAGATGACCCTAATTACATAGCGCCCAATAAGCGCCATTGGCATGGTTGGCTAGAGGATAAATTAAATGAGAATGGCTACGAAGTTAAAAACCCCATAATGCCTCAGGACTGGGAACCAAATTATAATGAGTGGAAAAAAGAAATTGAAAAATTTGATATTAATGAAAATACAATATTAATTGGAACAAGCGCTGGCGGAGCATTTATAGTAAAATGGCTGGGGGAAACAAAAAAGAAAATTAAAACCTTAATTCTAAATGCTCCATCAAAAATTTTAATTAAAAAAGATGAACGAATGAAAGAATTTTGTGATTTCAAGATTGACCCTAAAATTAAAAATAGGGTTGAAAAAATCACTATTTTTATTTCAAACGATAGGCCGCATAGAATAAAAAGCGCTCATCTTTATGCTAAAGAATTAAACGCTAAACTAATTAAATTAGAAAATCGTAAACATTTTTGCGTTAACGATAACCCAATCAATAAAGAATTCCCAGAATTATTAGAGGAAATTTTAAAACAAGAATGTTTGACAGATAAAAGAGTGAACGCGGATTCTATATTTTTAAATGGCTTAACAACAAAAGAAGCAAAAGAAAAAATAATTAAATGGTTGGAGAAAAAAAACTTCGGCAAAGGAACTGTAAATTATAAATTACGTGATTGGTGCATCAGTAGGCAAAGATACTGGGGGCCGCCTGTGCCGATTGTTTATTGTAAAAAATGCGGTGTTCAATCTGTTCCAGAAAAAGATTTGCCGGTTAAATTACCTGAAATGGAAAAAGGGTGGGAGCCGGCAGGAGACGGGAGAGGACCGCTGGCTAAAGTAGATAAGTTTATGAAGACAATTTGCCCGAAATGCAACGGTCTGGCCGAACGCGAACCGGATGTTATGGATAATTTTTTAGATTCAGCATGGTATTTTTTTAGATATATTTCTCCGCATGATAACAAAAATATATTTGATAAAAAGTTAAGCAAAAAATGGCTGCCTGTTGATTTATATGTCGGCGGAAATGAGCACGCTGTCCTGCATCTTATGTACACCCGATTTATTACCATGGCTCTGCACGATTTGGGCTTAATTGATTTTGATAATCCTTTTAAAAAGTTTCGGGCAAACGGTATGATATTAAAGGATGGCCAGAAAATGAGCAAATCAAAAGGCAATATTGTTCATCCGGAAGAGTACGGCGAAAAAATCGGTTATGACGCGCTAAAAATTTATCTTTTATTCTTAGGCCCATTAAGCGAAGATAGGTCATTCAGCGATGCTGGCGCGCTAGGCGCTAGGCGATGGGTGGAAAGAATAGCCCGCTTAAAAGAAAAAGTAAATAACAACTGCGAAGACAGCGTGAATACAATAAAAAAATTTCATCAAACCATTAAAATAGTTACTAGCGATTTTGAAGGTCAAAAATACAATACGGCTATTGCCCGTTTAATGGAGTTGACAAATGCTTTAAGCGCGGAAAAAAATATTTCAAATAAAACATGGGAAAAATTTCTAATTCTCATTGCTCCTTTTGCTCCAGCGCTTGCTGAAGAGTTGTGGTCCTCCTTCGCTGAAGCTACGGAGGATAAATCCTCCTGCGCCCCCACCGACGCTCAAGCTTTGGCGGGCAAGAAGGCTACGGAGGATAAAGAAGCGAGAAAAAAATATAAGCAATCAGTTTTTAAACAGTCATGGCCAAAATACAACAAAGAATTAGTTAAAGATAAAATTATAAATTTAGTGGTGCAGGTGAACGGCAAATTGCGTGATACTATTGAAGTTGGCGCTGATATTAGCGAAAAGGAAGCCAAGAAAGTGGCTTTGGCAAGCGGAAAAATTAAGAAGTGGATTAAAGGGAAAGAGGTGGTTAAGGTGATTTTTGTGAAAGGGAGGTTGGTGAATATTGTTGTAAAATAATTCAAAATTTAGATTGTCATTGCGAGGAATGGAGTGAAGCCCCGATTGCTATCGGGATAAACTCCGCGGAACGGAATGACGAAGCAATCCCGTGATTAGTGCGGTTTGCCACGGGATTGCTTCGTCGCTCCATCCCGCCAAGGCGGGATTCCGCTCCTCGCAGTGACATGGTTTTTTATGCAAGCAGTAATTTTAGCAGCGGGTCGGGGAACAAGATTGCGTCCGATAACATACAACATACCCAAGCCCATGATCCGCATAGCTGGAAAAAATTTAATTGAGCATAATATTAATCAGTTGCCGGACGAGATTGATGAGCTGATTATAATTGTTAATTATTTGGCAGAGCAGATTATTAATCATTTTGGCAATGAATTTGCCGGCAGAAAAATCAAATATGTAAAACAGAAAAAGTTATTAGGCACTGGCCATGCTTTAAATTTGTGCAAAAATTTGCTCAAGGATAGATTTTTGGTGATGATGGCTGATGATATTTATAGTGGTGAAGATATTAGAAGATGCTTAAAACATGAAAGATGCATTTTAACTAAAGAAGTTCATGGCAAGTTTGTTGGCGGGCGCGTTAAACTTGATAGTTCAGGCCATCTGGAGGATATTATTGAAGGCGCGCATAACAGAAGTAAAAGTTTAGCTAATGTTGGTTTGTATGTTTTAACTGACAAATTTTTTAAATATGATTTAGTACCTTTGACTGGTCAGAAAGGTTATGGTTTGCCACAGACCGTGGTAAAGGTAGCTCGTGATTGGCCGATTAAAATTGAAAAAGCGAATTTTTGGCTGCAGATTAATGATTTAGCAGGATTAAAAAGGGCGGAGAAAATATTAAAATAGTTAATCAGTTACTCAGTTTGAAATAATTAGAATTAAACTAAGTAACTGATTAACTGATTAACTAAAATATGTTTAAACTAAAATATTTCCACAACAATCTATCTCCTGGCTTTGTCGCTTTATTTTCCGGCAGAATGATTCAGTTTGCGGCCGCTGGCTTGATTGGTTTGTTTTTGCCGATTTTTTTGTTAACCAAATTAAATTATCAGGTTGAGTATGTTTTTATTTATTACCTGGCCGGTTATTTGGCTTATGCCTTGCTTGTGCCTTTGGGCGCTCAATTTTTAAATAAAATCGGTTTGCGCCGTTCTTTGCGAATAAGCGTCCTCTTGGATGGCGCTTTTTATACTTGCTTTTTTTTATTTGATAAGAGCCCCGGTTTATTTTTGGTTTTATCAGTAATAATTTTAACATTGGCTCGGCTGTTGTTTTGGCTGCCGTATCATACTGATTTTGCGAAATTTACCAATAAAGCTGATCGGGGCAAAGAAGTTAGCTTAATGTGGGCTACCCGCTCTTTTTTAATGGTAGTTATGCCCATAGTAGCGGGTTTTTTAATAGTTCGTTTTGGCTTTAATTTAGTTTTTATTATAGCTATTATTTTTTATTTGTCAGCCGGCATTCCTTTTTTAACTTTGCCGCGAACCAAGGAAAGATTTAGCTGGGGAATAGGTGAGACTTTTAAAAAATTTTTTAGCAAAAAAAATAGAAAATTAGTTTTGGCTAACATGGCCAATGGCGCGGAAAATTGCGTTGGCATTATAATTTGGCCGATTTTTATCTGGCAGTTGGTTAATGAAAATTATTTAGAAGTCGGCATTTTGTCGTCATTGATTATTTTAGTAGCAGTGATTTTACAATTAGTTGTGGGTAAATATACTGATGTATTTGATAAAAGAAAATTACTGCGCTGGGGCTCGGCTTTTTATGCTTTGGGCTGGTTGGTTAAAATTTTTGTTTTAACCGCTTTTCATATTTTTATAGCCGGCGCTTATCATGTCTTTGCTAAAATTTTTAAAGATACGCCGTTTGACACTTTAAATTATGAAATTTTAGCTGATCAAGGACATTTGGTTGATGAATATACGGTTTTAAAAGAAATGGCAATCCAGTTTGGCAGAGTTTTAATGCTGATTTTTGCCATTATTATTGCTTTGAATTTTGGCTTAAACTGGACTTTTGCGCTGGCGGCCTTGGCGTCGTTGTTTATTACTTTGCTATAACAATATGCTAATCTAGCGAATAAATGCAAATCTGCGAATTGCGAATGATATAGATTCGCATATTCGCAATTCGCAGATTTGCATTTATTCGCATTATTAGCATAGTATATTAAAGATTAGTTAATTTCCATGTTCCATCCCCCTGTTTTTTAACATGAAAATGAATTGGAACGTTGTCGCCGCCTAAGGGGAAATAAACTTCGCTAGAGTATATTTTTTCATCATTAGTTGAACTGGACAGTTTTGCTCCTGACATAATATTG
>DAOWHZ010000026.1 GCA_030641105.1 bacterium
GATTGGGCAGAAGAGGTTTTTACTAAAATTGAATCAGACAAGGAGATACTTGGCAAGAGTTTTGATTTTAAAAGATTGCCTAAAATTAGTTTAATATTTGCATTTTTTTTATTAGTCATATTCACTCGCGTTGCTTGGCTGCAGATTATTAAAGGGGATTATTATTATGAATTAGCTGAAGGTAATCGCATTCGCATTGAGCGGATTGAAGCCAAGCGCGGCGTGATTTATGACAGAAATCATCAGCCATTGGTTAGAAATATAGCTAATTTTTTATTGTATTTTGTGCCGGCTGACTTGCCAAAAGATGAGTTTGAAAAGGATAAAATTATTACTAGGGTGAGTGAAATTTTAGGCGATGATATAACAAGTGATGGAATAAAAGAAAAGCTGGCAAAAGTTAAGCAGTATTCATTAGAATCATATCAGCCATTATTTATTGCTGATAATATTGATTATAAGAAAGCCATGTTGTTGTATTTGGAATCTGATCAGATGCCAGGTGTGATTTTGTCCAATAGAACACGGCGGGAATACCTCACCCCCCAACCCCCCCTCCTAGTTAGGAGAGGGGGAGAAGTGGGAGAGGTAGAAGCTTCATCCTTATCACATATTTTAGGTTATACCGGTAAAATCAGTGAAGTTGAATTAGCTGAATACGGCAGTGAATATCTGCCGATTGATTATATTGGCAAAATGGGAGTTGAGTATTTTTGGGAAAATGAGCTGAAAGGCGTTGCCGGGAAAAAACAGATTGAAGTTGACGCTTTAGGCAAAGAGAAGAAAATTATTAATCAAGAATCAGCAGAAGACGGGCATAATTTAGTTTTATCTCTTGACATCTCCCTGCAGGAAACATTAGAAGAAATTCTTAAAAATAGTTTAGAAAAATTGCGCCTTGGCAAAGCCGCTGCGGTAGTAATGGATCCGAATAATGGTGAAATATTAGCAATGGTTAGTTTGCCAGCTTACAACAATAATTCTTTTGCCGGCGGTATCAGCGTTCAAGAATATCAAGAATTAGTTAATAATCCTGATAATCCATTGTTTAATCGTTGTATTAGCGGTGAATATCCGTCCGGCTCTACTATTAAGCCAGTTATTGCCGCCGCGGCTTTAGAACAAGGAATTATTAGTGAACGGACGAGTTTTAACAGTGTTGGCGGCATTAAAGTCGGCCAATGGTTTTTCCCTGATTGGCGCGCCGGCGGGCATGGCATTACTGATGTTAGGCGCGCCATTGCCGAGTCAATTAACACCTTTTTTTATTACATTGGCGGCGGGCATCAAGATTTTAAAGGATTAGGTGTTGATCGCATTTTTAAATATGGAGAATTGTTTGGCTTAAATGCGCAGTTAGGGGTTGATTTGGCTGGTGAATCAAGCGGTTTTTTGCCGACTAAAAAGTGGAAAGAAGAAACCAAAGGCGAGCGTTGGTATATTGGCGATACTTATCATTTATCAATCGGCCAAGGAGATATTTTGGTTACGCCTTTGCAAGTAGCAAATTATACCAGTGTATTTGCTAATGGCGGCGTTCTGTATCGGCCGCATTTAGTAAAGCAAATTTTAACCGGTGGCGATAAAGTATTTAAAGAGGTTGAGCCGGTTATTATTCGGGATAATTTTATCAATAATTACAATATTGAAATCGTGCGCCAGGGCATGCGCAGAACCGTAACTGCCGGCAGCGCGCGCAGCTTGCAGTCGGTTCCGGTAGCTGTTGCCGGCAAAACAGGAACGGCCCAATGGTCAAGCAAAAAACCGCCGCATGCTTGGTTCACTGGATTTGCGCCTTATGACGATCCAGAAATTGTGATAACTGTTTTAATTGAACAGGGCGGCGAAGGAAGCGATGTCGCGGTGCCTATTGCCAAAGAGTTTTTAGAGTGGTATTTTAAGGATAATAAATAATAGACTTGTCGCGTAATTAGTTTCGTAACGAAATCTTCAAATTTTGAGTCAAATTTTTGGAAAATTTGGCCAAAATATGGAAATTGCAGTAGGAACTAATTGCGCGACAAGTCTAATGATATTTTTAAAGACATATAGGTCTTAAAAAAAATAATTTTGCCCTTTGAAAATACAGGAGGAAAATGCTATGGAAAGATTGATCTTTATTTTATTGTTTAGTTTATTTCTAGGATTGATGCTATTAATAACTGACTACTGGTTAAACAAAAAATTAATAAAAGGATACATTAAAAAGCATTGCGAAAGATACAGTATAACAATTTTCAGAAGAGAAGTATGTTTAAGCATTTATCACCCTAATAATATTTGTTATTTTCGCGTTGTTTTAGTAGGGCTCGCAATGACAATTTATAGTTATAGCTATAAAGATTTTGGTATCGCGTTATATATACTGTCAGCTATTTTAGATGCGGTTGATGGAATTGTAGCCAGAAAATGCGAGTTGATAACTAAGTGGGGAGAAGTTCTTGATCCAATGTGTGATAAGTTAACTTATTTAGCTCCAATTATTTATTTCGCTTACCAAGGTTATATGCTTTTATATCTGGTTTTTATTTTTTTAGCGTTAGAGACAATTGGACAGTTCTTCGCAAGATGGGTATTGGATTATTTTAACTTGCCGTTAGCCGCAAATAATTTTGGGAAAATTAAAGCAGTCATGTGTTTTATTTTGGTCCCATATTGTTTTTTGCTTGATAGCGGACTTAGAATACCTAATTTTTCTTCTCACTTAATTGCTGTTTGCTGTTTTTTATCTATTAATTCTTTGGTTTTTAAAATGATACCAAACCGATATTATGCTAATATATTGTCAGCGCTTAATTTTATTTGTGGCATGGTTGGCTGTTGGTTTATTTGGCAAGGATTTTTAATGCTTGCAGCAATAGCTGTAATGGCAGGCCAGGTTTTTGATTTGTTTGACGGACGGGTTGCCGAAAAGTACGGCAGCACTAAATTAGGTCCTTGGATGGATGATTTAGGGGATAGTATTAGTTTCGGTGTTTGTCCAGCATTAATGATTGTGTTTAGCAATGAAATAGGCGCTTTTTCCGTATTTTTAGGAGTTTTATTCGCGTCTGCTATTATTTTTCGCCTATTAAGATTTATTTTAATAGATAAAAAGAGAAATGATTTACCGCCTAATACATTTTCTGGATTGCCAAGTCCTGCTGGCGCGGCAATAATTTTGGGCGCCTGTTTGGTTCTCAGGAATTATTTTATTTTTGGGTTTATTGTTATTGCTGCTTCTTTTTTAACAGTGAGCCAATTTCATTTTTCTCACTTAGGACGAGTAATAATCAGGGAAATTCCAAGGCCAATTTTAGTTATTTCAGGAGCTATAATTTTTACAGTTGTCGCTTATCTTATTAAGTATAAAAGTCCTGAAATTTTAGGATGGTTTTTGTTATTTGGGTCTTTTTCTTACATAATTTTAGGAGGGACAATTACGGAAGAGCGTATCGCAGAATCAAAATAAATACAACTAGAGAGGGTTGCTAATAAGCTCCCTCTCTTTTTCTTTGTATAATTCAGTATTCTCCGTTTTGACATAAATTTAGCACTCTCTTGACAAGAGTGCTAAAAGTTGTATAATGGTATATATGGAAATAAATGATCGCAAAAGAATTATTTTAAACACTATTATCAAAGAACATATTAAGACTGGCGCGCCGGTTGGGTCAGAGGTTTTGGTTGATAAATATAAGTTAGATATTTCGCCGGCAACTGCCAGAAATGAAATGGCTGCCTTAGAAGATGAGGGTTATATAATTCAGCCGCATACTTCAGCCGGCCGGATACCAACAGAAGCGGCTTATAATTTATATGTTGAAAATTTAAGTGAAAAAAAACTAACTGGAAATGAAGCTATAATATTTGAAAAAATTTTAAAGAATAAGAATGAATTCAGTTTTAAACAAGCGGCCAAGGAATTAGCCAAAATATCAAACAATACAGTATTCTGGGCTTTTCATAGGCATAATTTGTATTACACCGGCATATCTAATTTATTTTCTCAGCCGGAATTTGCCCAGCAAAATTTAATATACGATATTTCCGCTATTATTGATCGGCTTGATGAAATAATTGATGATATTTTTGACGGCATTGAATATAATGCTCAAATTTTAATAGGATCAGAAAACCATTTTGGCAATTTTTGCAGCACGATTTTAGTTAAATATAAATACAAAGATAATGTAGGAGTTTTCGGTATTTTAGGGCCGATGAGGATGGATTATGAAAAGAATTTGGCGTTGGTGAAGTTTGTTTGCGAAGTTATAAAGTTATAAAGTTGAAAGTTTATAAAGTTATAAATTTATGAGTGAAGAAAAAAAACAAGATAATAGACAACAGACAACAGACGGCAGCATAAAAAAGCAAAGAAAAGAAAGAGATAATAAATTCCGTGAAAAATGGGTAGAAAAGGAGAAATATAATGATTTAGAGTATAAGTACAAACGGGCCTTGGCGGATTATCAGAATTTAGTAAAGCAGACAGCTAAGGAAAAGCAGGAATTTGCCAAGTTTGCCAATGAACAGTTGCTGTATGAAATTTTACCAGTGTATGATAATTTAAAGTTAGCGCTAATACACGCCAAGCAAACGCCAAATAACGCCAATATTATAAAAGGCGTGGAATATGTTATAAAGCAATTTAAAGATGTGTTAGGAAATTTGGGCATTAAAGAGATTGAAACTGTTGGTAAAAAATTTGATCATTATACTATGGAGGCGGTTGAAGGTAAAGGCGATAAGGTGAAGCAGGAGGTGAGACCGGGATATAAGCTTCGTGGGAAAGTGATTGTTGTGGCAAAAGTAATACTTAAATAATTTAGAAATTAGAAATTAGAAATAATGCTTTCTCCAACTTACTTCTTGCAACGAATTAAGTGGGGGAAGAAATAAACATATGGCTTTAATTAAGTGGACTCCATTCCTTGAGCCATTTGAGGATATGGACAAAATGTTTTCTGAATTTATGCCAACTTTGCGCGGCATAGAAGCTGGATTTATGCCAGCGATTGATGTTTATGAAGACAAGAACAATGTAATCGTGGAAACCCAATTAGCCGGGGTTGATCCTGAGAAAGTTGATATTTCTGTTGAGAATGATGTGCTGTCTATCAAGGGCGAGAGTGAGAAAAAGAGCGAAGTAGAAGAGAAAAATTATTATCGTAAGGAAATCAGGCGCGGCAGTTTTTATCGCAGTGTTCCTTTGCCAGCTCATGTAGTTGGCGAAAAAGCCAGTGCTAGCGCTGAAGACGGAGTTTTAAAGGTAGTAATTCCTAAAGCTCTGGAAGCTAAGCCCAAGACGATTAAGATCAAAACGAAGAAGAAGTAATTTTTCCCCTCACCCCCAACCCCTCTCCCGCAACTGCGGTTGCGGGAGAGGGGAGCATATGCGTCGAGAGTGAAGCATTTAAGATTATTAGAATAGAAAAATTTGAGTGTCTAAAATACAAGTTGAATAAGGGTAAAAAATTTAATTTTTTAAAATTGAATTTTATGTATAAAAGAGATATTCTTGAAAAATTTGAAAAGATTATTTTAGAGAAGATAAAGATGCAGCAAGAAGCGCTTAACAACACCAAACAAGCATCTATTGAAGCGCCAAGTGCAATGGAATCTGCTTCTGACACTACAAAATCGCAGATGGATTGGCTTGCTGAAAGTATTTTAATTAGAATATCGGAATTAAACAAACTTATTTTAGAAATACAAGTGTTGTTTTCAGATTTGCCTAAATGTGAAAAAGTTTGTATCGGAGCTTTAGTAAAGATAAAAAAAGAAAATAAGGAATTTAGATATTTTGTAATTAAATATGGAGGAGGTGTAGAAATAGAGACTACTGACGGTAAAATAATTGCAATTTCTCTTTCTGCTCCAATAGTAAAATCAATTTTTGGTCTTAAAACAGGATCATCAGTTGATTTTTTGAATGATAAAATTAAAATTATTACAGTAAAATAATTAATTTTAACATAACCCCGTTACGCGTTACGCGTTACGAGTTATGCGAAATAAAAATATGTCAAAAATATTAGGAATTGATCTAGGCACAACCAATTGCGCCATGGCTATTATTGAAGGAGGAAAGCCAAAAATTTTAGAAAATGCCGAAGGTGCTAGAACCACCCCCTCAGTAGTTGCTATTTCCAAAAATGGCGAACGCTTAGTTGGACAAACCGCCAGGCGGCAGGCCATAACTAACCCGGAGAATACTGTTTATGCTGTAAAAAGATTAATTGGGCGCCGCTATGATGAGGAAGCGGTGCAGCGCGATATTAAAATTGCGCCTTATAAAATTATTCAGTCAGGGGAAGGAGTTAAGATAAAAATGAATGATAAAGAGCATACGCCGCAGGAAATTTCGGCTATGATCCTGTCTAAACTTAAAGCTGATGCGGAAGCTAAATTAGGCGAGAAAATTACTGAAGCGGTTATTACTGTGCCGGCTTATTTTAATGATTCTCAAAGACAAGCTACAAAAGATGCCGGCCAGATTGCCGGACTTAAAGTGAAAAGAATTATAAATGAGCCAACAGCCGCGGCTTTGGCTTATGGCTTTGAAAAAAAGAAAGGCCAGCAAATCGCGGTTTATGACTTGGGCGGCGGCACTTTTGACATTTCTATTTTGGATGTAAGCGCAGACACGGTGGAAGTAAAATCAACTAATGGCGATACGCATTTGGGCGGGGAAGATTTTGATCAGCGGATTATAAAATGGATTATTGATGAATTTAAAAAAGATCAAGGCATTGATTTGTTTAATGACGCTTTAGCTTTGCAGCGAATTAAGGAAGCGGCTGAAAAAGCTAAAATTGAATTATCAACCACTACTGAAACTGAAATTAATCAGCCGTTTATTACCACTGACGCGCAAGGACCAAAGCATTTGGTTATGAAAATGACTCGCGCCAAACTTGAAGAGCTAATTACTGATTTGGTGGATAAAACAATTGGACCGTGCAAGGCCGCGTTAAAGGACGCCGGATTAGAAACTAAAGATATTGAGGAGGTAATTATGGTTGGTGGTATGACCCGTATGCCTATGGTGCAGCAAAAAGTTAAGGAATTTTTTAACAAAGAGCCGCATTTAGGCGTTAATCCTGATGAAGTTGTAGCTATTGGCGCGGCTGTACAAGCTGGGGTTTTAGGAGGCGAAGTTAAGGATGTTTTACTGTTAGATGTAACACCATTAACCTTAGGTATTGAAACCTTAGGTGGCGTAGCCACGTCCTTAATTGATCGCAATACCACTATTCCCACTTCCAAGTCGCAGATTTTTTCAACCGCGGCTGAAGGCCAAACAACAGTAGAAATCCATGTTCTGCAAGGCGAGCGGCCAATGGCATCTGACAATAAAACTTTAGGCAGATTTATTTTAGACGGCATTCCGCCGGCGCCAAGAGGGGTGCCGCAAGTTGAAGTCGCTTTTGATATTGACGCTAATGGCATTCTTAATGTAACAGCAAAAGACAAAGCCACTAACAAGGAGCAGAAAATTACTA
>DAOWHZ010000012.1 GCA_030641105.1 bacterium
TAAATCTCCAATCCTGTTTTTAATTTGTTTAATTCCTGCTCATACACTCCGGATTCAATAGTGGCGCGCGTGCCAATTATGCCAATACGGTTAAAGCGGCTTAATTTTGCTGCCTGTTCAGTAATAGGAATAACTACGCCTAAAACCCTTTTGTCCGGCTGATGCTTGGGCAGCCATTCCTGCTGAATTTTTTTTAATGCTTTGGCAGACGCAGTATTACAGGCAATAATAATCAGCTCACAGCCCTGTTTAAACAAAAAATCAACCGCCTCCTTGGTATAATTATAAATCACATCCTGCGATTTATTGCCATAAGGCGCGCGGGCATTGTCGCCCAAATAAAGATAATTATACTGCTGAAGAAAATTACAATGAAGGCGAGGATTGCAATCCTCGCCTTCATTGTAATTTTCTTCTTCAGATAAAAATTGTTTTAAAATTGTTAATCCTCCAAAACCAGAGTCAAAAACGCCAATCATAATAGTTGAACAGTTAAATAATTTATTGTTATATTTGGTTTTCACGCTCTCCATCCTTGTCATCAACAATCCTGATAATAACCAATGATATTGCGGAAGCGGCAAGAATAACGCCTAATGTGCTTACTGCTTTTAGCGCTATGTCATTATCAAATACTCCCCATATTGCAAGTATTGCCAACAGGGTCATAAAAACAACAGATGTTGTGAGTATAATTGCTACCCATTTTTTGACTTTTTTTAACATAATATTTAAAATTGTTAAACATTTTCTTATCCGTTTATTTTCAACAAAAGACATGAAATTTTTGAAGAATGAAGGCGAGATTCGCGAATCTCGCCTTCATTCTTCAAAAATTTCTGTTTTCTTACTTCACAACTTCCCCCTCAATAACCTTGCCACCCTTATCCTGCCCGGAATCACCTGAATCCACAACAGCCTTCTTGTCCTTAAACATGTACATTTGCTGAAAAGCGGTTAAAATCGTGGTTGTCAGCCAATAAAGGGCTAAGCCGCTGGAAAATTGCAAGCAAATAAAAAAAGTTAAAGCCGGCATAAAATAAAGCATTTGCTTATTCATTATCGCCATCATGTTCTCGTCGCGAGCTCCTTTTGACTTTATTTCCGGCCTCTTAGTTGACATCATTTTTACCTGCCAAAACTGGGCCGCGCCGGCTAAAACAGCTAAAATTGCATTAGGATTAGCTAAATCAAGAATGCCGAATGATACTGAATTCAAAGTTTCCGGGCGGCTGATAAAAGAGTAGACTAAATTTAAAGACTCGCCGTTTAAACCATCGCGAAACACGCGAAAAACCGCCCAAAGAAAAGGCAGTTGAATAAGCAACGGCAAACAAGAAGAAAAAGGATTAACTTTATCCTTTTTATACAGCTCCATCATGGCCCGGCCCATGGCCTCTTTATTGTCTTTATACTTTTTTTTCAATTCATCTATTTTTGGCTGTAAATCCTGCAGAGCTTTTTGCGACTTAATCTGTTGCTTGGTTAAAGGCAATAAAACAAGCTTAATAATTACAGTTAAAGCAATAATAGCCAAGCCAAGGTCATGGCCGGGAACAATATTATAAAGCCAAATCAATAAGTTAAATATTGGCTGATAACAAAAAGTTTGAAACATGGAATCGCTAATTAACGCGAATATTTAAACGAATAATCGCGAATTAGATAATTATTTTAATTATTTTCAATCGTAAATCGGCAATCGTAAATCAAAAATTACTTCACCGGGTCCCATCCTCCTTTGTTCCACGGATTGCAACGTATTACCCGCCACAACGCTTTTAAGCCGCCTTTTATTATGCCATATTTATTAACGGCCGCAATAGCGTATTCAGAGCAGGTTGGCTGAAAACGGCAATAACCGCTAGGAAAAAATACTTTAAATATACCATGGTCAAAAGAAAGAGTTTTTTGGTATAATTTTAGTATTCTGATAACTACATAGCGAGGATAGTGAATGAACATAATTTAAGATTTAAGCTTGCAGATTTAAGATTTATTAATATTTAACTATTCAAAATTATCAATCTTAAATCTTAAATTTCTGTCTGTCTAATTGTCTGATTGTTTCTTATTATACAACCCCAACCTCTTAAAATGACAATTAATAGACCCCTTAATCTCCTGATAACTCTTGCCTAAAACAGCTGGCAAGGTTATTATCACTATATCATAGCCGAATTTTATTTTATCCGGCTGTAGCCTGATTATTTCTCTAATTTGTCTTTTGATCTTATTGCGTTCAACTGCCTTTTTGCTAACTTTAGTGCTAATCAAAATGCCAAAACGGCTGTTTTCCAGTTGGTTTTGTATTGCCTTAACGCCAATTAATTTATCATAACTGGATTTGCCGTTCTTAAAAACATTGTCAAAATCCTTATCTTTGGTTAAGCGGTTGATTTTATTTAACATAAACAGCCCCCACAAATCAACAAATCCTCTCACAAATCTACAAATGTCATTGCGAGGAGCCCGAATGAACGTAGTGAATAAGAGGCGACGAAGCAATCCAGTGGTTGTCGCAATAATAACGGGATTGCTTCGCCTGCGGGCTCGCAATGACATATTATTTGTAAATTTGTGATGAGATTTGTTGATTTGCGGGTATTATTTTGTTAATTTCTTTCTCCCCTTGGCTCTTCGCTTTTTAATTATATTTTGGCCAGCTTTAGTCAGCATTCTTTTTCTAAAACCATGCTTTTTTTTAGCGCGCCGGACATTTGGCTGATATGTTCTTTTTGGCATAAATAAAAAATTTAAGATTTAAGATTGATAATTTTATCTAAATTAAATTTTTAATAATAAATCTTAAATCTGCAATCTTAAATCTTAAATATTATAGTTGTCTTAATAAAAAGCATAACACCTCTTTAAAAATTGGTCAACTAAAACACTAAAAACATTATAAATTTTGTCCACTTTTTATTAACATTTTATAAACATTAACGGGTATTTTATTTTTATAAATTAACTGTTATAATTTTTAAACATGGCTTTGACTTTTTAAATAATCTTCTGTAAAATAATTTATAGTTAATTGGTTGCTTGGTTAATCAGTTACACGGTTCAAATTTTTAATTAGCCGTTTAAAATCAAACAACTGTTCAACTGATTAACTAAGCAACTGATTAACTACCTCAATATGAACAATGAACAACTATGGCAGGCGGTTCTTGGAGAAATAGAACTTAGCTTGTCTAAAGCTAACTTTACTACCTGGTTTAAAAACACCTTTATTTCTTCTCATCAAGACAATAAGGTGGTGATCTGTGTTCCTAATACTTTTACCAAGACCTGGCTGGAAAAAAATACCACAAAGAAATAAGCAACGCCTTAAAAAATATTGTTGATGAAAAAATTAAAGAAATTTTTTATAAAGTTGAAACCAGAAAAATCGGGCCAATTGATAGTTTGCTGAAAAAAATCAAAACAAAAAAAGACAGTATAAACGATAAGCCAATCACCGCTAATCGTTTTGGTTTAAATTCCCGTTATACTTTTGGTAGTTTTATTGTTGGGAAAAGCAATGAATTGGCCCATGCCGCTTGCCAGGCCGTAGCAGCCAATCCCGGCCACGCCTACAATCCTTTATTTATTTACGGCGGAGTTGGTCTGGGCAAAACCCATCTCTTGCAAGCTATTGGCCATGAACTATCCAAAAAAACAGACAAAATTCTTTATGTAACCTGTGAAAAATTTACTAATGATTATATTCAGGCAGTACGCAACGGCCAGGCCAAAAATTTTAAAGACCGCTACCGCAATGCGGATTTATTGTTGATTGATGATATTCATTTTATGGGCGGCAAAGACGGCACTCAAGAAGAATTTTTTCATACTTTTAATGAGCTGCACCAAACCGATAAACAAATTGTAATTTCTTCAGACAGGCCGCCCAAAGCAATACCTGCTTTAGAAAAAAGACTGCTGTCGCGCTTTGAATGGGGCATGATAGCTGATGTCAGCCAACCTAACCTGGAAACCAGAACCGCCATACTTGAAGCTAAAAGCAAGGAAAAAAACTATAAATTTGAAAAGGAAATTATAGACTATATTGCTAATAATATTCAAAGCAATATCAGAGAGCTGGAGGGCGCTTTAAACCGCTTAATCGCTTATTATGAGTTTAATAATGCCCAGCCAACCATTGACGCTACTAAAAATATTTTAAACAGCGTTATTTCAAATTTTCAGTCCAAATCAACCAGCACTAAGGATATTCTTGAGGCAGTGTCTAGGTTTTACAATATTAATATAAGAGACATAACAGGCAAAAGCCGCAAGAAAGAGCTGGTGGTTCCGCGCCAAATCATTATGTATTTAATGAGAGAAGAAATTAATACTTCTTATCCGACTATTGGGCAAGAATTAGGCGGGCGCGATCACACCACGGCTATGCATGCTTACAATAAAATCCGCAGAGAAATAACAGAAAACGAAAGAACAAAGCAAAACATTAACTCTATTAAACAGATTCTTTGTAATAATTATTAATTGGTTTATTGGTTTATTAGACATAATAAATTAATAAACAAATAAATTTTAACCATCTAAATATTATTATAAAAATCAATGGCTTATTTGTTAATAACCATATTCACAAACTCTTTATTATTTTTAATAATCTGTTGACAACTTCAGGCCTGTTAATTTTTAACCACCCCTCATTCACAGCTATCCATTAGTTGTCTACAACAAAACACACAATCAGTCCTGTTTGGTTTTACTGTTAGATAAGTTAAAATTTAATTAAACCTTAACTTATCAACCCGCTTATTACTACTGTTATTACATTTTAAATAAATATTAATTAATAAACATAATCAAACTTTGGCAAATCAACAAGAAATATAAAAAATATGAAATAATATCATGTTTTTTATATTTCTCTTATTTTTTATTATAAAAAACGCCAAAGCTTAGTAAAGCATATGAAACTAATTAGCTTACAAGAAAATTTAAAACAAGGGCTTTTTGTGGTTAGTAATATTGCCGGCAAAAACATAAATTTACCAATACTTAACAATGTGTTGGTAAAAACCAAAGAGGGAAACATAAAATTAATTACTACCAACCTGGAAATAGGAATAATCCACACTGTTAGAGGCAAGATAGAGAAAGAGGGCAGTTTTACCGTGGACTCAAAAATATTTTCTGAGTGTGTTAATTTACTGCCTAATAAAAAAATAAATCTGGAGCAAAAAAACAATGATCTGTTAATAAACTGTGAAAACTATAAAACAAAAATAAAAGGGCAGTCTGCGGAAGAATATCCCTTAATTCCTGAAGTGGATAAAAAAACATATTACAGCGCCCAAGTTGATGAATTTAAAAAAGCTTTAAGCCAGGCAATTTTTGCCGTGTCAACCAGCGAATCCAGGCTGGAGTTGTCCGGTGTTTTGTTCTGTTTTACTAATAACAGCTTAACAATGGCTGCCACTGATAGTTATCGTTTAGCTGAAAAAAGGGTTAAGATTAAGACCAATGGCAATGAAGACAAAAAAATTATCGTGCCGGCCAAAACTTTGCAGGAGTTAATCAGGATTTTGTCAGCCGGAACTGACGCAGAAGATGTTGGCAAGGAAACAGCGGAAATTAAATTTTATTTATCAGAAAATCAGATTTTATTTATTTGCGGCTCAACTGAACTGGTTTCCCGCTTGATTGAGGGCCAATATCCGGATTATAAACAAATTATTCCTACTAACATTAAGACTAATATTATTATTGACCGCGCAGAGTTGGTTCGCGCGGTTAAAGTTGCTTCGCTTTTTTCCAAAACCGGCATTAATGACATTAACATGGATTTCCCGGTCGGCAAGAGCCAGGTTGTTATATCCGCGGTTTCCGGCCAAACCGGAGAAAATATTACTAAACTTGACGCTAAAGTAAGCGGCAATGATAATAGCATTGTAATTAATTACCGCTATTTTCTGGATGGATTAAATAATATTGACGGTGAGACGATTAAGATTGAAGTGGTTGACGCTAATACGCCTTGTATTTTAAAGCCGCTTTCTTCTGAAGGAGCTCCTGCTGATAAGGAAAAGGATGGGGATTATTTGTATATTATTATGCCGATTAAGCAGTGAGGTTGATTTATGATTTTTGATTGTAGATTTAAGATTTAACAAAGAAGCAATAAGCTAATATTCATTAGAAGTAGACACATTATATTAAATAACACAAGGAGGGACAAACCTGCTCTTATTGGCGGGTTTTTAATTAAAAATTAAGTTGCTCAAAGTTTATGTTTAAAAAATTCACAATTATTTTTATAACTCTTGGCATTATTTTAACGCCTTACTCTTTTGATTTTCCAGAAATCAATAATTTACATGCCCAAACAGAAATTTATTGCAGCGAAACAATCAGCCAAAGCATTACTTGGTATGCAAGCAGCAGCCCCTATATTATTTCCGGTGATTATCATCTTCGCATTTTACCAGGAGTTGTTTTAACTATTGAGCCAGGCGTAACAGTTAAATTTAGTGAAAATGGCGGATTAGCAGTGAATGGAGGAGAAATTATAGCCAAAGGCACAGAAGAAAATCCAATAATTTTTACCGCCAACCATGGTTCAAATTATACTCGGTCAGGCGGCTGGTTATCAATTGAAGTCTACAACCAGGGTAAAATTACTCTAGATTATGCAGTAGTTGAATATGGTGGATTTATACAACATTATGAGCGTTTGGACAACAAAATATTTAAGCCAAATACAGCTTTAGCTCAAGATTATTATTATGATGATTTTACCGGCGCTATTACAATATCTGGATCAGAGGCAAATATTAATAATTCTATTATTGCCAGCAGTACTATTGGCTTAAAAGTTATGGATTTTTATGGTTATGGCCCCTCTGATTACGCCACCTCAACTGTTTCTGTTCATAATTCAGAGATTTATGATAATGATAGATATGGGATAAAAAATATAGGGAGCAGTCAAGTTGACGCTATTTATAACTGGTGGGGAGATGATTCCGGGCCTATACATCCTGATAACCCAGATGGAACAGGAGATAGAATCAGCGGCGATGTTTTATTTGACCCTTGGATTGGCAAGCAGGAGGCAGAAGAAATAGACCCTCTAATCCTGCAATATGAACCAATTTTATATCTTCATCCAAATGAAACTTATCAGCCAATGAATGTTGAGGCCTATGTGAATCATTGTTCGTTGTGGGATTATAACGAGATTACTCCTGATAAGCCGTTAAAGGAAGAAAGTGCAGATAATCCTATTACTTTAGATGATTTGAATTTTGAGGGCATAGATTCATCTGATTATTATTTGCAGTTTAGTGAAGAATTAGCTGAAGGGTTAACTTTGGGCAAGCTACCTGATCCAAGCAAGGCCGATGATGAATATAAGCAAATGAAGAATAACAATGAAGTAAAATATACTTATTATACTCGAAAAATGATTGATACCGTTGATGAAACAGGTGAGGGATATATTGTCCTGCAGTATTGGTATTTTTACGCGTTTAATGATTGGAAAGAAAAAGATGGCTTTAACAACCATGAAGGTGATTGGGAATGTGTAATGATTTTTATAAACCCAAAAGAAGATAATCAACCTAAATATATTGCTTATTCGTCACATCATAATAGAGGACGAATAGAAGAGCCATGGCAGCTTCAATACACTTCTGTAAGAAGATCATGGGATAGCGCTGAAGTAGTAAAACAAGCTGATAATGTTATTTCATTTGTCGGCGTAGGATCACATGCTAATTATCCTAATAATGGTGATAATGGCATTCATCCAGTCCCTCTTTTCCCCAATGATCAAACCTCATATAATGGATTGCATTTTGAAAAAGACGATTGGGAAGATATTGTTGTATTTGAAGAAAATAATTTCCCAAAATGGCTTACAGAATATCATGGTAGATGGGGAGTAATGAATAGAAAATACGGTTTTCAGGGATGCAATCATCCTTATCCTTCACAGTATAACAGATTCGCAGATCCTATTATATGGGCAGGCGTAGATAAAGTAGGAAAAAAAACTGTAGTTGAAATAGGTATTAATACTTATAATTTTGCCAAACAAAAAACAAAACTGGTCATTGATGCAATAAATACGGGCAAAACAATTCTTGTTGATTTACACGATGAAATCATTCAATTTGGCCAAAACCTTAAAGAAATCGTTTTTTTGCCTCATTTCTGGGACATAGAATCAAATTTAGAAAATAATAATTTTGATGCGGATGTAAGTTTTGAATATGATTCTGATGAAATAGAAATTTTAGGTGTAGATGAAAATAATTTAATTGTTTTTCACTATGACGAAGCAAATAATTTCTGGGAAAAAATTCCTTCGGTAGTTGATGTATCAAACAAGGTAATTACATTTTTTACCACTCACTTCTCCAGATACGCTATTGGCGTGGAAAAGTGGCAGAATATTACTGAAGATGTTAAAATCATTAAAATGCCAAGCCGTTATAATCGCGAAATTAACATTAAGCAAGTCAAAGTTAAAATGAAAAACCAAACCAAAGAAAACATTACTAATGATTTAAAGTTAATAATTAAAGATATTAACAAACAAGGTGTGGAATTGGTTAATGCGACCGGCATAACTACAGACGGCTATCCATATATAGAAGCAAGTGAGCCATATAATCACTGTATTTTTACAGGTGATGAACAAGATATTCCTGAACCCTTAACTAAGAAAGGATTGCTGTCAAGGTTAATTAAAAGAAAAATAAAACAAAAAAAGCTCTTGTCAAAAAAGCTTTGTGAAAAAATAATCAGCCAATATCCTGAATTAGAAGATAAATTTCAATATATTTTGCCGCCTAACAGATTTACCCAACCCATTACATTGGAATTTAGTTTGCCAATTAAGAAAACCAAAGTTATTAAAAGGCGCGGTCAAGAGATTACTATTTATATCCCGGAGTTTAGACGCTTTGATTTTGAAGTAGAATTGAGGAATAATGTTGTGGGGGGGGGTAAAAAAATAGAAATAAAAAATTTCGTGGTAAATACTGCGGGATTTTTTTGTAATATAAATTTAACTGAATCCACTCAGGACAATAAATCCAAAAAGACTTGTAGTAATAATAACTATTAATATAAAAGGATATTTAATTTTAACTTTTTTTCTATGAAAAGTTATAAATATTAGTATTAAAAGACCAATATAATAAATTATCAAATATAAATAGAAGAGAATGTCAATAAATTCATATAATATTTCTACACCTTTAATTCCTCCGATGATAAATAATCCTATTGGTAGCTGAAACAAGAACAGTGGTATTATACTTTGAAGGCTTGAATTGGGGTTTATTTTTGAAAGAATGTCTATTCCACATAAACATACCAAAGCAAGCACCACTCCCAACACCACCCCCCAAACCCACCTTCTCCGATACCAAGGAATTTTTTCCTCTGTAATATTATTATTTTTTTTCTCTGGTTTTTGATTTTTAAACATAATAATTAATTTAGGATTAAGAATGATGTTTTTATTATTGCATAAGATTATAAGAAAAGCCAATATAGAAAAGCTAACAATGAATTTATTAAAAAATCATTGTATTTTTACAGGCAATGAACAAGATATTCCTGAAACTCTGGCCAAGAAAGGATTGCTGTCAAAATTAATTAAAAGAAAAA
>DAOWHZ010000040.1 GCA_030641105.1 bacterium
TCTATTGCTCGCACCACGAAAAAATATGGAACAAAATTTTGACAAAACCAAATCTTATTCAATTGAAGATGCTATTGAATTAACTAAAAAATTATCAAAAACCAAATTTGATGCTTCGGTTGAAGCGCATTTCAGGTTGGGCATTGATCCCAAAAAAGGCGATCAGCAACTCAGAGCCGCTGTTGCGCTGCCGCATGGCACTGGTAAAACCATAAAAGTTGCGGCTTTTGTTACTCCTGAAAAAGAAAAAGAAGTAAAATCCGCGGGAGCCGATTATGTTGGCGGCGAAGATCTGATTGCTGACATTAAAAAAACAGAAAAAACTGATTTTCAGGTTGCGGTTGCCGAGCCGGCAATGATGAAAAATCTATCTAAAATTGCTAAAATCTTAGGCACCCGCGGCTTAATGCCATCGCCTAAAAATGATACAGTTACTCCTGATCCAGCCAAAGCGGTTGCGGAACTTAAGAAAGGCAAAGTTAGTTTTAAAAATGATGACACCGGCAATATACATGTTGCTATTGGTAAAGTTTCTTTTGATTCTAAAAAATTACTGGACAATTACAATACATTACTTGAAGCAGTAAAAAAAGCCAAACCAGCCAGCTCAAAAGGAACTTATATTCAAAATATTAGTATTAGCTCAAGTATGGGACCGGGGGTGAAAGTGCAATTATAAATAATATTTTTCAAAAAGAAAGAGTTCCAGCATCTCTTAAGAGACTGGGGCTCTTTTGTTACGCAATACAAAAATGCAATACAAACATTTGCTCTATTTTTTTCTATTTGCTACAATAAAAAGGCATCTGTTAATAAAATTATCTTATGCTTACACACTATGAATAAACTTAAAAATCCAAAAACAACACGGCTGTCTTGGGATGAAACTTTTATAAATTTAGCCATCTTGGTGTCAAAAAGAACGGCTTGTAAATTTGTTGAAGCAGGGGCTGTTTATGTTGATACAAACAAAAGAGTTATCTCAATCGGCTATAACGGCCCTACTGAAGGCGATTATCATTGTATTGATGTGGGCTGCGCCAAGGTTGACGGGGATCCGCAAACAGGGGAACTAAAAAGATGCCGGGGCGCGCACGCGGAAATGAATGGTATTATTAATGCCCAGGACCCCAGGCGCTTAAGGGGAGCAACCTTATATTCCGTAACTTTTCCTTGTTATGACTGTATGAAAGCCCTTAATAATGCGGGGATCAGGGAAATTGTTTATTGCCACGAATATAAAAGAATAAAAAAAGGCGGCAAAAGAATGGAAAAAGAAAATGAGGCCCGGGAATTAGCGGACCAGCGAGGAATAAAAATTAGAAAATATAACGGCAAAATTTACTGCCATGTGAATAACAACTAAAATATGAACCGAATTCAAAAAATCGGCGTATCCGCCTTTATTTTCGACAACAATAAAGCGTTGATTGTTAAACGTTCCAAAAACGAAAATTTTCTCCCCGGTTATTTTGAGTTGCCTGGCGGCATAATTGAATTTGGCGAATCTCCGGAACAGGCATTAATTAGAGAAATTAAAGAAGAGTTAAATCTGAACATAAGAATCATTAAACCATATTCAACTTTTTCTTATATTTCCGGCAACCAACAAAAGCATACCATTGATATTCAATTTATTGTAAAAATAGATGATGATATTAACAATCTTAAACTAAGCAAGGAGCATGAATATTTTAAATGGATAGGAAAAGAAGAAATAAATAACTATAAATTCTCTAATGAAATGAAGCAAGCTATTAAAAAAGGTTTTAGGTTAGCAAATTCTTAATTCATTTAATAAAAATGGCATAAAATTAATTCGTTATATTCGTTTTAAATTTATGCTAATTCGTGTGTTCACATGATTATAGGCATAAAAAAACTTCACGAACTCGTAAAAGAACAAAAATTAGTGGAAAATTTATGCGAACGGGAGCTTAACAGCCCTGAAGGCGCTGGTTTTGATTTGCGCTTTGGCGAAGTATATGAATTAGAAGGCGATGGTTTTTTAGGCATTGAAGAACGAAATACGCCAAATATAAAATTAGTTAGCAAAGATAATCCGGAAAAAAACGAGAAAGAAAACTTTTTTGTTTTTGAGCCCGGGAAATATTATCTTATTAAAACCATGGAAAAAGTTAATCTGCCAACTACTTTGTCAGGAATTATTTTCCCGCGCACTACCCTATTCCGATCAGGCCTTGCTTTGTTTAACGGAGTTGTCCAGCCCGGCTATTCCGGGGAGCTGACATTTGGCATTTGCAATCTGGGGAAATCAAATATTAAAGTATCATTCGGCGCCCGTGTTGTTCATATTACTTTTCATGAGGTTTTAGGGGAGGGCAACCAATACCGCGGACAATGGCAAGGAGGGAGAGTTGCAACGAGGGGAAAGGAAGTACAGATATAGAAATTACAAATTTCAAATTTCAAATAACAAACAAATTCCAAATTCCAAAATTCCAATAATCAAAATTTTATGAAAAATAAATTATCTAGTTTTATAAAAAAAATAATTTTTGTAATAGGCATATTAGTATTATTATATTTCCTGATATTATTAATAAATTTTTTATTTTTTCAAATTATTATTAATAATAATTCCGCTTATATTGAAAATTGTTTAGGAGCATTTTTCGGAGCATTTTTCGCTTTTCTATTTCTTATAATAGGAAATCTCTGCTGCAAATATCATAATAGATACAAAAAAAATCGTAATGCACTTGTCAAACTGTCTCATATTTTAAATTGGTATTTAGCTGTTAATAATGATAATATCTTTCTTTTAAAACTTTTAATAGATACAATTAATAAAAAAGTTTTTTATTTTGGGAAATTTACCAAATTAAAAATTGATGGGAGTATATTATTAGATTTATATAATATAGATTTGATTAACGAAATGTTTGATTTAAATCTATCTATTTACAAAAACAACCAATCACTGGAAATTATGTTTTCCGCATATGAAAAAGATAAAGAATATTTTCTTGACAAAAAAATCAGTAAAAAAAATTTAAATAATTCTGTCGTGGGCAAATTAGATGAATTGAATAAACTAAAAAAATCGCTTCAATTATTAGATAACAAAACAGAAGAAGTTTTTGCGAAAGTAGCTGTCTTAATGCGAGATAATACCCTAATGGATTGGTTTATTATGGTTTGCTTTAAAAATAAAAAATATAACAAAAAATTTAATGAGAAATGGAAAGAAGAATTAAAAATTGTGCAAAAAAATAGGGAGGAAAATATAAAAAAATCACAAGAAAAAATTAATAAAATTAATCAATGAATTAAAAATATGAAAAATACTCATCCAGAATACCAATATTTAAATCTTTTAAAAGACATCTTGGACAATGGCTCGGATAAAAAACTTTTTTTTACTCCAGAGGTGCTGAAGCAATATAAAGACAGGGGCATGGAGCCGCCTTATATTCGCTCTGTTTTTGGGCGGCAAATCAGATTTGATTTATCGCAGGGTTTTCCCCTGTTAACTACTAAAAAAACCTTTATCCGCGGTATTATTGAAGAACTGCTTTGGTTTTTAAAGGGCAATTCCAATGTTAAATATTTAGTTGATCGCGATGTTCATATTTGGGACGAATGGGCGCACAAAAGATACCACAAATATTGCTTGGAAAATTGTCCGGAAAAGGATATATCCCAGAAAGAATTTATAGCAAAATTAAAAAAACTTCCGGCTGATGATAAATTTGTCAAGAAATGGGGCGATTTAATTACTATTTACGGAACAATGTGGCGAAAATGGCCGGCAAGCGACGGGCGGGAGATTGATCAGCTTGGCTGGGTTATTCAAGGATTAAAAGACAAACCATATAGAAAATCTTATGTTGTGTCAGCATGGAACCCTGATTTTATTTACGCCATGGCATCTGAAAAAAATAAAAATGAAGTTCCGCCTTTTTGCCATACTACTTTCCAATTTGCTGTGACGAACGACAAGCTTAATCTCGGGCTTTACCAAAGAAGCGCTGATCATTTTCTGGGAGTGCCGTTTAATATTGCAAGCTACGCCCTGTTATTATTAATGGTTTCGCAAGTTGTGGACATTCCTGCCGGCGAGTTCGTACATACTTTCGGAGATGTTCATCTTTATTCAAACCATTTTGACCAAGCCAAAGAACAGCTCTCGCGAGAACCGCGAGAATTGCCGACCATAAAACTGAATCCAAAAATTAAAAATATTGATGATTTTAAATATGAAAATTTTATTTTGGAGGGCTATGATCCGCACCCTCCGCTTAAGGCAGAAATCGCGAATATAGGCGGGTATTAATTAATAAATATGGATAAAATATTTCCTGCAGTTAAAGCTGTGGTAACAAAAGGCAATAAATTTTTAACTGTTAAATACATAATTAAAAATAAGGTTATTTGGGATTTGCCTGGAGGAAAAATTGAATATAATGAATCGCCATACAATGCGCTAGCCAGAGAAGTGTACGAAGAAACCAAGTTAAAAATAAAAATAATTAAACCAATTGGCATATATTGGTTTTTTAAAATTTTGGACGCAAAACAAGCAATTTGTACAGTATTTTTATGCGAACCAAAAAATTCGGTAAATGTAAATGTAGATATTACAAAAAATCCGGCAAAGGAAGAAATGATTTCTGAATATAAATGGGTAACTAAAAATGAATTTCTAAAAAACTGCACTAAAAATATTGATAAAAGTTTAATAAATTTAATTAGAGAATTGGATATATGATATCTATTATCGCTGTTATTGAAAAAAACAACGCCATTGGCTATAAAAATAAATTACTAACATAGGCGGATATTTAAATAAAAAGCATGGCTACAAATAAAAAATATAATAAAATTTGGAAATTGGCAAAACCTTATTTAGAAAAAGGTAAAATGAAAAATTTTGTTTTACATACAAAGGGCGTAGTCAAAGCCATGGAATTGTTATTGCAAAAAGAAAATGGAGACATAGATATTCTTATTCCAGCCGCAATTTTACATGATGTTGGCTGGGCAAAAGTTCCCGCGACATTACAAAAAAGCAATAATAAAAAAAAACAAATACAAGCGCAAAAGCTTCACATAAAGTATGCGCCAAAAATTGTTAAAAAAATTTTATCTAAAACAAAATATAATGAAAAACAAATTAAAACAATAATTGAAATCATTGTGGCGCATAAATTTAAAAATCCAATAAAACTAGATAAAAGGTTGTTAATTGACGCTGATAACTTATCAGATGTATTTAAAAAACAATTTTATAGCGATGTAGAATCATATAATGTTACTCCTGAACAAAATTATAATTTTAGAAAAAATGATAATAGTTTTTATACAAAAACTGCAAAAATAATTTTTGATAAAGAACTAAAAAAAAGAAAGCAAGAATTTAAAATTTATAATATTTCTATAATTTGCGTTTTGGGAAAAAATAACGCTATTGGCTATAAAAATAAATTGCTCTGGGATATACCGGACGATATGGAGCATTTTAAAAAAATCACTACCGGGCATACTGTTGTTGTTGGAGAAAAAACTTTTCAATCAATCGGCAGCCCTCTGCCTAACCGCGAAAATATTATTATTACACTGGATAAAAACTACAAAGCAAACGGCTGTAAAATCGTCCATTCAGTAGAGGATATTTTAGAAATGGCAAAACAAAAAAAAGACGAGGAAATCTTTATTATCGGAGGCGGACAAATTTATAGTTTATTTCTTCCATACGCAAATAAATTATATTTAACTATAGTTGATGACAAGCCAAAAGCAGATACTTTTTTTCCTGATTATAGCGAATTTAAAAATATTATCAGCGAAGAAAAAAAAGAATACAATGGATTAAAATATAAATTTATTGAACTAACAAAATGAAAATTAAAGTAAAAAGATTTGATAAAAAAATAATCGCTATTCTTGGCTTGCCTGGTTCAGGCAAAACAGAAGTGATAAATTATTTAATGAAGAAACATAACTGGCCAAAGGTTTATTTCGGCGATGTTACTTTTGATGAAATGGAAAAAACAGGATTGGAAATTAATGAAAAAAATGAAAGAGCGGTCCGCGAAGGATTAAGGGTAAAATATGGACGGCTTCATTATGCTGAACAAGTAATTCAAAAAATTGAAAACATAAAAAAAGATACTAATATTTTAGTGGAAAGTTTATATGACTGGAATGAATATAAACTATTTAAAAAAAAATTCGCTAACAACTTTATAACCATTGCTATTTATTCTTCGCCTGAAACCAGACATAAACGGCTTGGCCAGCGCTCTGTAAGGCCATTAACGCTTAAAGAGGCGCAAAGCAGGGATTATTCCCAAATTGAAAATCTTTTTCAAGCCGGACCGATTGCTATGGCAAATTGGACGGTTATTAATGAATCTAGTTTAGAAAAACTGCATAAACAAATTAATAAAATAATAACAGGTTTAAATGAATAAACATAAAATAAAATTCATTGCCATTGAAGGCACTGACGGATCCGGCAAGGCCACGCAAACAAGATTGTTGGCGGATAGATTTAAAAAAGAAGGACATAAAGTAGAAATAGTTGACTTTCCCCAGTATGGCAAAAAATCAGCCGGGTTAGTTGAGGAATACCTGAATGGGAAATACGGTTCAGCAGAACAAGTGGGATCCTATCGCGCCTCAATTTTTTACGCTTGCGACCGTTATGACGCCAGTTTTAAAATAGACAAATGGCTTAATCAAGGCAAAATTGTTCTATCCAACCGTTATGTAACTTCAAATATGGCGCATCAAGGCGGAAAAATAGCAAATCCGCAGGAACGAAAAAAATATTTTGATTGGATACAAAAACTGGAATATGAAATATTTGCCATACCAAAACCTATTATTAACATAATTTTGCATGTTGAAGCTGAAATAGCGCAAAAATTAATTGACAAAAAAGGATATCGCGATTATATTAATGGCAATGGAAGAGATTTGCATGAAGCGGATCTAGGACATCTGCAAAATGCGGAAAAAATTTATCTGGAAATCGCTAAAAATTATTCAGGATTTAAAGTAATTAAATGCGCGCGGAATAATCAAATTATGGACAGAAAAAAAATTCATCAGCTGATTTGGCAAGAAGTAATAAAAATAATATAAAAGGAGGTGGCGTACTTTGACAACAAAAGAAAAAACAATATTATTATTGTATTTTATCGCAGTAATTTATGCAATCACAAGTTTGGCGTTCATGACTATAGCATGTTATCATATGATTGGTGTATGTTATATTCAAATTTCAGAACATATATTTGCAGAAAAAATCTTTGAGTCAGCTTTTAAGGAAATTATTTTTAGTTTAGTATTATACTTTTTGATTTATAAAATTATTAGGCCTAAAATTGAAAAACTAAAATCAGATAAATCATAAAAAAGGAGGGGATCAAAATCATAAAAAAATTATTTCAAACCATCTGGCGCTTTCTGACAAAACCAAGGCAACAACCTTGCGCAAAATGAGCTTGGCCACCAAAAAGGGCTGGTCAAGCCAAAAAATAGCCACTTTCTATTGTTGCTTAGAAAGTGGTTTTTTCTTTACCTGCCAGAATATTAATAGCTTGGGCGGGTTGCTTTTTTTAGTATTATAACTTAAAATTAAAATAGATAATAATCTTATAAATCTTATAAATCCCTGCGGAAAAATTTAGCAGGGATTAATAAGATTTATATGATAATTTTTATTATGAATCATGACATAATAATCGGCTTGGAAATTCACGCCGAGCTAAAAACTAAATCAAAAATGTTTTGTAGTTGTGATAATGACGCTGAAGGCAAAAAACCTAATACCACGGTTTGTCCTATCTGCCTCGGTCATCCCGGAACTTTGCCAGTAGCTAACAAACAAGCAATAGAATGGACAATTCTAACCGGGCTGGCTTTGAATTGCAAAGTCAATCAGTTAAGCAAGTTTGACAGAAAAAATTATTTTTATCCTGATCTGCCCAAAGGTTATCAAATTTCGCAATATGACTTGCCATTGGTTTATGACGGTTATTTAGAAATTGACGGCCAAAAAATAACTATTACTAGAATTCACCTTGAAGAAGACACAGGTAAGCTATCACATCCCGCCTACGCTAAAGCTTCGGCGGGCAAGCCCGCAAGCAAAAATTATTCTTTGGTTGATTTTAATCGTGCCGGTACGCCTTTAATGGAAATGGTAACAGAGCCGGTTATTCGCGACGCGCAAACAGCTAAAAAATTCTGCCAAACATATCAGCAGATTCTGCGCTACTTAAATATTAGCGATGCTGATATGGAAAAAGGGCAAATGAGATGCGAAGCAAATATAAGCGTTCAGGAAAAAGGTAAATGGGAGTATAGTGGAAACTGCGAGATAAAACCAATTAACGATTACAAGCTTAACCCAAAAGTAGAATTGAAAAACATAAATTCTTTCAAAGCGGTTGAAAAAGCAATTGAATATGAAATAAAAAGGCAGATTAACGCTCTAAAAGATGGCGAAAAATTAGTCCAAGAAACGCGCGGCTGGGATGAAAATAAAAACAAAACCGTAAGCCAAAGAGTTAAAGAAACCTCGGCTGATTATCGTTATTTTCCTGAGCCAGACCTGCCGCCGTTAAATATTGGCGCTAAATGGATTAAAAAAATAAAATCGCAGTTAATTGAAATGCCGCCAAAAAAATTAAAAAGATTTAAAAAACAATATGATTTTAACCAATACGATGCGGAAATACTAATCAGTGATAAA
>DAOWHZ010000027.1 GCA_030641105.1 bacterium
CATCTTCTTTCTCCGCTTTTTCTGATTTTTCAACAATTCGCGCTTGCGCGCTAACTTTTTGTTTTTTAATTTTAGTTTTTTCTCCTATGCCGACTTCTAAAACATCTCCGACTTCAGGCGCTATTTTCAAGCCGATTATTTTGGTTGGCATGCCTGGAATGGCTTGGGTTATATTCTGGCCAAGGTAATCTTTCAAGGCCCTTACTTTGCCGTAAAATTTGTTATGCAAACAAAGCGAGTCGCCAACTTTTAAAGTGCCATTTTGAATTAATACTGTAGCTATTGCGCCCTCGCCTTTATCAATACGAGATTCAATAACCGTACCAACCGCGTTTGCATGAGGATTGGCTTTTATTTTATCCGCTTCCATGTCAGTAGTTAGCAATACCATGTCTAATAAATCCTCAATGCCGGTTCCCTGCTTAGCTGAAATAGGAGCGCAAATAGTTTTACCGCCCCAATCTTCAGGAGTAATCTTAAGCTGGCTGGACAGCTCTTGTTTAGTTTTGTCAATATTTGCTTCCGGCTTGTCAATTTTATTTATAGCTACAACAAATGGCAGTTTAGCCGCCTCAATAATACGAAACGCTTCAATGGTTTGCGGCTTTACCCCATCATCAGCCGCTACTACTAAAATAGCAATATCAGCGATTTTAGCCCCGCGTGAACGCATGGCCGTAAAAGCTTCATGCCCGGGAGTATCAATAAAAGTAATAATCTTATTGTTGCGCTTAACTTGATAAGCGCCAATATGTTGGGTAATGCCGCCTGCTTCGCCAGCCATTACATCAGTTTTGCGAATAGCGTCTAAAAGCTTGGTTTTACCATGATCAACATGGCCCATAACAACAATAACTGGAGGACGAGGCTGCAAATCAGTTGATTTTTCCTGTTCAAGCAAATCTTTAAGCCTGTCCTGCTGATCAATTTGTTTATCAAATTTTTCATCTAATTTAACCTCCAATCCTAAATCAGCGCCAATAATAGCGGCTGTTTCAAAATCTATTTTTTCATTAAGCGAGCTGAATATGCTATTTTTCATCAACTCTGACAGCACTTGATTAACCGGCAAACCGGCAGCTTGGGCAAAATTTCGGACAGTCACAAAGGAAGGAATTTTAATTTCTTTTTTAGTTTCAATTTGTTCTTCTTCCATATCATTTTTTTCCTTTTCTTTCTGTTCCTGAATTTCCAATTGCTTGATTAAATTATGCCACTGGCTAATAATTTTATTGGCTGTTCTGTTATCAATTTTAATGGCTTTTTGGCCAATATCAAAACCGATCTGCGGCAATTTGTCGCGCAGCTCTTGAGTCGGGATTTTTAAAATTCTGGCTAGTTCGGTTATGTTCATAATATAATATTTATTTTCTAAGAGGTTTCAAAATTTGATTTAGTTTAAGATGTTGGTGATTTTTTTGTAGTTTTTGTTAAATTAGTTAAATACGTTATTAGCGCAATTTTGAATCTAACTAATTTAACTATTTTAACGTATTTAACAAAAATTTAACCAAAAAAAAATTTAATTTCACTAAATTTTATTAACCCCTCTTTCCTTTTTTGCATTATTATCTAACTTTATAATAATTTTGGCTAAAAGTCAATGAATTTGTTATAATAGATGTATGAGCAAACAAAAAACATTAAAATTTCCAAATAATTTTCTTTGGGGCGCGGCTACTTCTGCTTATCAGATTGAAGGCGGAATTGTTAATGATTGGAGTGAATGGGAAAAGTCAGAAGCAAGGATTAAGAAGTTGAAAGCAGAAGGGCTGAATCCGGATGATTTTATTTGCGGACAAGCATGTGATTCATATAATAGATATGAAGAGGATATTAAATTGGTTAAAAATTTAAATTGCAATGTATATCGTTTTTCAATTGAGTGGGCGCGGATTGAGCCAAAAAAAGGAAAATTCAACGAAAATGCAATTCAACATTACAAGAAACAGATTAAAAAATTGCGAAAAAATAATATTGAACCATTTGTAACATTAAATCATTATACCATTCCTGTTTGGATAAGAGATATTGGCGGATGGGAAAATAAAAAAGCTATTAATTATTTTTTGCAATATGTTGAAAAAATTATTAAGGAATTAGGCAATGAAGTAAAATTTTGGCTGACTTTTAATGAACCTCAAATGTCCATAGGATATGGCTATGTTTCAGGCGAATTTCCACCCCAGGTTAAAAATTTATTGCGGGCTAATAAAATTTTTAAAAATTTAATGTTGGCGCATAAAAAAACTTATAAATTAATTCATAAAAAATTAGGCAGTAATGTAAATGTTAGCATAGCTAATAATTTAATTTATTATACTCCTTACAATAATAATCCTATAAACAAATTAATAGTTAAACTGCTTAATTATATTAATGGAACGCGTTTTATTAACGCGGTAGAACCTTTTCAGGATTTTATAGCGCTTCAATATTATCATCATAACAGAATGAAATTTTCATTAGGCGGCAAGTTTATTATTGCTAAAGTAGAAAATGAGAATAAGGAATTAACTGATATGGGCTGGGAAATTTATCCTAAAGGCATTTATTATTTGTTAAAAAAATTAAAGAAATATAATAAGCCGATTTATATTACGGAAAATGGCTTATCAGATGGAAAAGACAGCAAAAGAGTTAAATTTATTATTGACCATTTAAAATATGTGCACAAAGCAATTCAAGAAGGTGTGGATGTGCGCGGCTATTTTTATTGG
>DAOWHZ010000079.1 GCA_030641105.1 bacterium
GAAATTAAAGTTCCAAGTTCTAAAAAAGGAGCAGGCGGAGAAATGCAGGCAGGAATGAATGTGACTATGGGCGTGCAAGTAACCACTTTAACCTTGGATGATATGGAAGATATTGATAAACTGCCTAACATTAAAAAAAGTTATGCCGGCATTATGGGACAGGAGCAGGTTAGCTATGGCAATGAATTAAGAAAAGCGCTTTTATTCGGAGTAACCGCGAATTTTATAGATCTTGACCAAAGTGAGGTTGATTATGGCAGATTTTTTTCTGATGCTGAAGACAAGTCCTTGTCTCAAGTAGCAGTGCTTGGATGCAATATAAAAGAAAAGCTGTTTGGCGACTCTGATCCTATTGGCCGCTCAATTAAAATCCGCAAAAAGAAATTCAGGGTAATCGGCGTACTTAAGGAAAGAGGTGCGGTAATGACTCTTGATTTTGACGATTTTGTTTATGCCCCTATAAGAACTTTGCAAAAAAAGATAATGGGTATAGATCATGTTATTTTTATGATGCATCAAATTGAAGATGTTGGTTTGATTGAAGATACTCAGGAAGAAATGCGCTATATTTTAAGAGAAAACCATAACTTGCCGCATCCTGAAGGTCCTACAGACTGGATGGGCGCGCAAAAAGATGATTTTCGCATTGTTTCCATGACAGAATCAATGGAAATTATGGAAACAGTGACTGGTGCGATTACTTTGCTGTTGTTAGCGATTGTTGCTATTTCACTTATTGTGGGAGGGGTAGGGATTTTAAATATTATGTATGTGGTGGTAAGCGAGCGCACGTCAGAAATCGGTTTGCGCAAAGCAGTCGGCGCCCGTTATAAAGATATAATGCTGCAATTTTTAATTGAAGCGGTTTTAATAACCATTGCCGGCGGTGTTGTCGGAGTTATTTTTGGCGCGGCTATTTCCTATTTGATTTCTTGGGGCGCGAGTTCTTACGGGCTTGATTGGCAATTTGTTGTGCCGATTAAGGCCTTTGTTGTTGCTTTGGGATTTTCAGCATTTTTTGGGATTGTGTTTGGAGTTTATCCGGCGCGGAAAGCGGCGCGGATGGAGCCGATTGAGGCGTTGCGAACACACGAATAATTACGAATTTAGAACGAATATAACGAATCACGAATTATAGAAATAATAAAATAACACTTTGATACTTTGGAGTATCAAGGTGGTTTGTAGCTTGTGGAGTTTTGCAGTTTGGCTCCATAGGGCTACGGCCACTATGGAGCCCCCGCAGAAGCTTTATGGCTTTACTATAAAAGATTTTCAAGATGAATGCGATCCAATGGTACGCGAGATTAAAAAAACAGGAATTAAAATAGCGTAAGGCGGGTAAGAAATTTTTTTGTTTTGATTTTTGTTAAAATAAAAAAGATAAAAATTTATTTTTTTGCGTACCTTATAAAAATCACCTTGGTTGCGTTGGGGTGATTTTTTATTTTTTGACATTTTGCCTTGGCAGCTAAGGCTTGTTTTTTTTCTTCAACCTTGTTATATTTATGAATATGATATTAAAATATTGGATAAAAATATTATAATATTGGATATTAAGATATTCCAAATATTAACATTTATTAAAATATTTGTAATTCTTACTTTTTACTCCTTACTTCTAACTTCACATTCATGTTTATCAAACGCATAGGCATTGACCTAGGCACAACTTATACATTAGTTCATCTGCCAAAGCGCGGTATTGTTATTAATGAGCCAAGCGTGGTTGCTATTTCAATGACTGATAAAAAAATATTAGCGGTTGGCAATGAAGCCAAGGATATGCTGGGGCGGACGCCTGATACAATTATTGCGGTTAAGCCATTAAAGGACGGGGTGATTGCTGATTATCACACAACTGAAACAATGTTAAGGTATTTTATTAATAAAGCTTTGGGCGGAGTCAGATTATTCAGGCCGGAAGTTATGGTAGCTGTGCCAGCCGGCATTACCTCAACAGAGAGGCGGGCTGTTATTGACGCTACTATTGCGGCCGGGGCTAAAGCAGCTTATATTATTAAAGAGCCGATTGCCGCGGCAATCGGCGCGGACATTCCCATTGGCTCGGCTTCCGGACATATGATTGTTGATATCGGCGGCGGAACTTCAGAAATGGCAGTAATTTCCTTAGGCGGGGTAGTTACTTCAACTTCTGTCAGAGTTGGCGGCAATAAATTTGATAACGCCATTACAGATTTTATTCGTCGTAAATATAATTTAGCAATTGGCGAGCGCACGGCCGAGGATGTTAAAGTTAATATTGGCAGCGCTTTGTATTTAGAAGATAAATTAACCATGGAAATTCGCGGACGGGATATGATTACAGGACTGCCCAGGAATATTACAGTAACTTCTGATGATGTTACAGAGGCAATTCAAAATGAATTGGAAGCGATTATTAATGCAGCTAAAAAAGTCCTGCAGGAAACCCCGCCGGAATTAGCAGCTGATATTATTGATAAAGGCATGATCTTAACCGGCGGTAGCGCTTTGCTGCGCAACATTGATCAATTATTATCCCGCACAACTGATGTGCCGGCTTTTGTGGCAGACGACGCTTTGCTTTGCGTGGCAAGGGGGACAGGGATTGCGCTGGATAATTTGGATTCGTATAAACGTAGTATATTAGCGACTAAATAGTTCCAAGCAATTAAGATAAAAATTCCAAATTTCAAATAACAAATAACAAACAAATCTCAATTACCAAAATTTCAATAACCAAATTTTTTTTACTATCTTTTCTGCTATTCTTTTTTTGACTTTTCAATATTTTGGAAGTTGAAATTTGGAATTTGTTTGTTATTTGTTATTTGGAATTTGGTGCTTAATTATTTTAGTGCTTTGGGTTTATTTTAACTAAGATAAAAATATGTTGATAGGCATAGACGCTTCAAGAGCTAACCGTGACCACAAAAGCGGTACTGAATGGTACTCTTATTATGTTATTCGCTGGTTAGCTAAATTGGACTCAAAAAATCAATATATACTTTATACTGACAAGCCGCTCAAGGGCGGTTTGTTGGATTTAACTACGAAACAGTATGTTGATGAGCATGATTTTAGGCAAAAAGATGAAGAAGTGAAATTTGACAAGGATGGCTGCCAAATTATAAAAAGTCCGCATAATAATTTTCGCGCTAAAGTTTTAAACTGGCATTTCCCATTTTTTTGGACCCAGCTTCGCATGTCTTGGGAAATGTTAATTCATCGGCCGAAAATTTTATTTATTCCTTCTCATACTCTACCTATAATTCATCCTAAAAAATCAATTATAACAATTCATGATATTGGCTTTGAGCGGGAGCGCAGATTGTACGGACAAGACAGAATGGGACCGGACAGCGCTATTGGTTGCAAGATTCTTAATTTTTTAGTTAAGCTTTTTACTTGTGGCAAATATGGCGCTAATACTTTAGATTACCATAGCTGGTCAACGCAATTCGCCTTAAAGCATGCTAAAAAAATAATTACGGTTTCAAATTTTTCTAAAAAAGAAATAACGGAAATTTATAATGCTGAAGAGGCGAAAGTTAAAGTAATATATAATGGTTACAATAAATATTTATACAAAAAAATAAATAATCAAGAACAAATTAAACGGGTTTTAGATAAGTATGACATAGAAGGCCCGTTTATTTTTTATGTCGGCAGGTTGGAAAAGAAAAAAAATACACCGGCCTTGATTGAAGCCTATGCCATTATGCGCGAGGAGCATAAGGAGATAAGTCATAAATTGGTCTTAGTGGGTGATGCCAGCTATGGTTATGATGAAGTAAAATATGTGATTCGTGAATTTCATTTAATTGATGAGGTAATTACCACCGGCTGGATTCCGGAAGTTGATATGCCTTATATTTACAATGGCGCTGCGGCTTTTATATTTCCTTCGCTTTACGAGGGTTTTGGCATTCCAGTGCTTCAGGCAATGGCTTGCGGCACGCCAATCGCGGCTTCCTGCTCTGCTTCAATTCCTGAAATAGCTGGCAATGCGGCTATGTTTTTTAGCCCTAATGATGTCAGATTAATGGCTGAAGTTATGGCTAAGGTTATTTTAGATAATAAGTTGAGGCAGGAGTTGGTGAAGAAAGGATATGAGCGGGTTAAGAATTTTAGCTGGGAGAAGTGTGCGAGGGAGACATTGGATGAAATTTGTGGTTTGCGGGATATGTAACTTTTCTATTAATATTTCGTATTATATTATAGAAGGATAAAAAATATCCTTGTTTTTATTTTGTAAAACAATGAATAGACAAAGCAAAAAAACAACCAAACAAGAAAAGGTAAAAATAAAAGGGTTTTGGTTAAGATTATGGGAACTTTTAGCTCCTTCGCAAAAGCAAATCAAAAGTTTGTTTGCTTTGACAATGATTTTTGAGCTAGCTCGGCTGGTGGGACCTTATTTATTAAAAATGATTATTGATAGGATAACTTATTTTGAAGCAATTGATATAGCGCCTATTATTTATCTTATCGCTTTAATGCTTTTAAGCGAGCAAATTGTATCTTTTATAGATTATTTTAAGGATAAGATGGTGTTTAAAATTTTAGTTAGCGTAGAATATTATTTGCCTGTTGAAGCCCAGAAAAAATTGGCTTTCCTGTCTTTAAGTTATCATGAAAAAGAAAATACTGGCAACAAGATAATTAAGATTGAACGGGGCACGCAAAAGATTATAGACTTGACGGCAAACTTATCATGGGAGGTAGCGCCTACTATATTGCAGTTGTTTATCACATTAATTGTTTTATTTGTAATGGATTGGCGTTTTGGTTTTACTTTAATTGTTTTTGCGCCATTGTTTATCTGGATTACATATAAGGTTAATAGGGATTTGCAGCCTATGCGCAAGAAAAGGCATAAAAATTATGAAATTGCTTCTGGTAAAATGAGCCAGTCAATTATTAATATTAACACTGTTAAGTCATTTGTTCAGGAGAGAAGAGAAATTAAAGAGTTTCAGGTTATTAGAAAAATGATAAAAATTAATGAAATTAAGGAATGGTTTAAAATACTGAAAGTTGGGTTAGGGCGAAATTTAGTGATTGATTTAGGCAGAATATCTATTTTGCTATTAGGGGTTTATCTTGTTTGGCAGGGGGATGTTAGTATTGGCACTCTTGTATTTGTCATAACTTTGTCGGAAAAATCATATTTTTCTCTATATCGTTTGTCCCGTTTTTACGATAAGATGGAAGAAGGCAAGGAAGCGGTTAATAGGTTTGCAAATTTATTAGATCAAGAGCAGGATATTGTTAATTTGAAAAACGGCGTTAAGCCAAAAGATATTGTTGGCAAGATTGAATTTAAGAATGTTAATTTTAGTTATGGAGCGGATAAAAGCAAGGCGTTAAGCAATGTTAATCTTAAGATAAATTCAGGATGCGTTACCGCGTTAGTCGGGCCTTCTGGCGGAGGAAAGACAACTGTTGCCAGAATGATTTATAGGCATTATGATCCGCAAAAAGGAGAAGTGCTGTTAGACAGAAAAAATTTAAAGGATTATGACTTGTACGCTTTTAGGAAGTTTATTGCCATTGTGCCGCAAGAAGTTGAAATATTTAACGCAAGCGCGCGCGATAACATTGCTTATGCCAGGCCTGATGCCAGTTTCAGGGAAATAAAAGCGGCAGCAAGAATTGCTAATGCTGAAGAATTTATTGATAAATTATCAAAAGGGTATGATACTAAGGTAGGCGAGCGCGGGATTAAGCTTTCCGGCGGCCAGCGCCAAAGAGTTGGAATTGCGCGCGCGATTTTAGCTAATCCGCGGATTTTGATTTTTGACGAGGCAACCAGCAGTTTGGATAGCTATAGCGAGAAATTAATCCAAGACGCTATGGAGAAAGTTAGCAAGGGCAGGACCATAATTATTATCGCGCATCGCTTAAGCACAATTAGAAAAGCGGATAAGATTATTGTTTTAGAGGAAGGAAAAGCAGTAGAGCAGGGAAGCCATCATGAATTAGCAAAAGCAGGCGGAGGATTATATGTTAAGTTGTTAAAATTGCAGGAGATGGGAGATGTGGGGTAGCTTTTGATTGACAATCAATTTTGATTTTAAAAGCCATTTTTTGAAAAGATGGCTTTTTTTCATTTTTCTGTTAAAATAAAAGTAGGTATTTATGGCGATTAATAAATGCACAATCCATATCGGTACCTCCGGCTGGTCTTACGGCGACTGGTCTGATGGCGTGTTTTATCCAGAAGATTTAAGAGAAAAAGATTGGTTAGGGTATTATAGCCGGTATTTTAAAACCGTGGAAATCAACGCTACTTTTTATCATCAGATGAGCGCTAAAACATTCGTGAAGTGGCGCCAAACAACGCCAAAAGATTTTGTATTTAGCGTTAAGATTAGCCGTTTTTTAACGCATATAAAAAAATTAAATGATCCAAAAGAGCCATGGCAAAGGTTTATAAATAATGCTAAAATGTTAAGAGAAAAGCTGGGGCCGATATTGGTACAGTTGCCTCCTAATTTTAAAGCTAATATTGTAA